>JAGVTM010000145.1 GCA_019136785.1 Chloroflexota bacterium
CGCCACCGCCCCGCCCAACTCAATGGGCCCGCGCCAATGCTGCCCCTGCGCCTGCGGCGTGCGAATCGTCGCCGGCGCGCTGGCTAACGCCGGGCGCCGCGCCTTTGTCGCCGGCGGCAGCGCCTCGCTGTCATGATGGGTCTGCGCCGCCCCATGCAGGGGCAGCACATCCGCCCACAGAAAGGTTTCTGGCGCGCGCTCTGTAGCCGTTGGATGGAGCGACACGGCGCTGCCCTCAATGTAGAACAACTTAGGCGCGGTTCCCTGTTCAGGCTTGCGCACGGTCACCTGCTGCCGCGCCAGCAATTGGGCAATCTCCGTCTCCGGGTCGTTGATGTCCCCGGCAATAATGGCGTGTTCCGGGCAGACCACCACGCAGGCTGGCTCCAGCCCCACGTCGGTGCGGTGGGCGCAGTAATGGCATTTGGCGGCGGTATGGGTGTCCGGGTCAATGTAGATGGCGTCGTATGGGCACGCCTGCAGGCATGCCTTACAGCCAATGCAAACGCGGTTGTCGAATTCGACAATACCGTCCGCCCGCTGGTACATGGCTTCGGTGGGGCAAATGCGCGCGCACGGCGGATTGGCGCAGTGATTACAGCGCGTCACCTGGAAGTGGCGGCGGCTGTGGGGGTAGACGCCCGTTTCGACGTATTTGACCCAGGTGCGGTTAACGGTGAGGGGGACTTCGTTTTCAGATTTGCAGGCAACGGAACAGGCGTGGCAGCCAATACATTTGCGGTTGTCTATGACGAAGCCGTAATTTTTCCCTGGCGGCGAAAGCGCGTCTACAGCCATGATACCCTCCTGTTTTCTGCCGGCAACGAGGCGAACTGCCGGCAGGCTGGCTTGCCCGCAGCCAAAAGGGCTGATCCACTTCGCCTGGCAAACCTGCACCCTTGCATTATGGGCTGAAGGGGGAGCCATGACAAGTGCAGAAGATCACCTTTTACAGGATCATTACAAATGGATGGCGCAAAACAGTCACAGATTTGGCAGATTTGCCCAGATTGCTTAACCGGGGCTGCCGGCATCCTTGCCACCGCCTCGTCCTATCAGGTAAACTTTACCCAGGATGCGCGCCGGTTGAAACGTCCTTGCCGCAGTTGGGGCGGCAGCCGGCTCGCGGAATGAACCTGCGCCATCTTGACCAAAACGAGCACCATGCTAACTATTGGCTCTATCCTCGTCGTCGAAGACGAAACCAGCATCCAGAACGTCGTGCGCACCTATTTGCAGAACGTCGGTTTTCAGGTCGTCTGCGTGGACAATGGCCCAGACGCCCTGGCGCGCGCCCGCGAAATGCGTCCAGATCTGGTGGTGCTGGACTTGAATCTGCCGGGCATGGACGGCATTGAAGTGGCTGCCCGCCTGCGGCAGGAGTCTGACGTTTATATTTTGATGCTCACCGCCCGCAGCGAAGAAAGCGACCGCGTGGCCGGGCTGCGCATTGGGGCTGATGATTATCTGACCAAACCGTTCAGCCCGCGCGAACTGGTGGCCCGCGTGGAAGCTATCTTGCGCCGCCGCCGCCCAGACCGCCTGGGGCCGGTGAGTTACGACTTCCCGCACGTCCGCATCCATCCCGACAGCCATGAAGTGCGGGCGGGCGACGAGGTGATTGACCTGACCAGCACGGAGTTCAACGTGCTGCTGGAACTGGCGCAGCACGCGGGTCGTGTGCTGACGCGCGAGCAGCTTATTGACCGGGTGTGGGGCGTCAACTTTTTTGGGAATGATCGCGTGGTAGACGTTTATGTGGGGCAGGTGCGGCGCAAGTTGGAAAAAGCAACGGGGCAGACGCTCATTCAGACGGTGCGCGGCGTCGGTTACAAGTTCGTGGATGAGGCGTCATGAACCTGTGGCGGCAGCTTCGCTGGCGAATTGTCGCCGCCAACATGGTGGTGGTGATTGTGGGGGTGGCGCTTGTGTTGGTTATGGCGCACCTGATCACGCGGACTGTCACGCCGGCCGGGGTACAGCAGGGGTTGGCGCAGTTAGCGGCGGCTGGTTCGGCGGCGGAGGCTGCGGTCGCCCAGGATGAACTGCTGTTTGCGTTCCGCCAGTCTATTTTGACGTCGGTGTCGGTGGCGGCAGGGGGGGCGGTGATTGCCGGCATTCTCTCCAGTCTCTTCCTCAGCCGCCAGATTCTGCGCCCGCTGCGCCAGTTAGCCGACAGCAGCCAACGCATTGCTCATGGACACTACGCCGAACGCCTGACCGTGCCCCCCAGCGACGAACTGGCCCTGGTCGCCAATAACTTCAACCAGATGGCTGAAGCCCTGGAACAGGTAGAACAGCAGCGCGTTACGCTTATTGGCAACGTTTCGCACGAACTGCGCACGCCCCTGACAGGTCTCAAAGGCTATCTGGAAGGGTTGATGGATGGCGTCTTCCCCAGCGATGAAGAAACTTTTGCCCACATGTACCAGGAAGTGCGCCGCCTGGGGCGGCTGGTGGATGACCTGCAGGCGCTGTCCAAAGTGGAAGCGGGGCAGATTTCGCTGCACCCGCAAACGTTTGACCTGATTCCCCTGTTGGCGCGGGTGGTGGCGCAAATTCGCCCCCAGGCAGAAGCGCAGTCATTACGCATGACGCTGGACGCACCGCCGCTGCCGCTGACCGTCCTGGCTGACCCGGATCGCACCGCCCAGATATTGCTCAATCTGCTCAGCAACGCCATTCGCTATACGCCCGATGGCGGCTCCATTACCATACGCGCCAGCCGCCAGCCACATCACACCCAAATCACGGTTGAGGACACAGGCATTGGCATCCCCGCCGCCGCCCTACCCTACCTGTTTGAGCGGTTCTACCGCGTGGACCCCTCGCGCGCCCGCAGCAGCGGCGGCAGCGGCATTGGGTTGACCATTGCCCGCCACCTGGCCTGGGCCATGGGCGGGGAATTGAGCGCCGCCAGTCCGGGGCCGAACCAGGGCAGCGTCTTCACTTTTACCCTGCCCAACGCCGTGGAGCAATCCTTATAGTAATGTAACTATACAGGTGAGACTTACCCCCACCCTAACCCTCCCCCTAACGGGGGAGAGAATCTGGCTCCCTCTCCCTTTAGGGAGAGAAACAAGTTCGTAGTAACGGCTTTAGCCGTCCAAACCGCTAAAGCCGTTACTACGAACCCAAATCGCCAAGTTATTTACGGACAGTTACTCAGAGCCTGCCCCCTCAACCAGTTCAGGGCAAGCTCTGAGTTCACCGAAGGGACAAGCCTTTGCATCTTTGCGGTGAATAGTCACGATTGCTAAACAAGCCTGTCTCATGTCATAATAAGGTCAGAGGCGCGGCGGCGTGACGAAAGTCGGTGGGATTCCTCGCCAAAGACGGCTCGGAATGACACATGTGGAAAGGTAGGCGAGCGGGATTTCTCGCCAAAGATGGCTCGGAATGACACGTGTGGAAAGGCGGGTGCAAGATGGCTAATCAGATCATTTGCCCCAATTGTGGTCGCCGCAACGCCGCCTACAGGCGCGTCTGCCGCGCCTGCCAGACCGTTCTGATGCCCGAACCGGCGGCACAAACAGAGCATGGCGGGTCTCTGCCTCCGGCGACGCCGCTGGACGCCAATGAGATGGGTCTGATAAGCCTGGTGGTGGCTCTTTTACTGGCGTGTTTCACAAGCTTCTGGATTCTGAACTATGGCGATGGGGAGATGGCCGCATCTGGCGGCCCATCTATTCTGGAACAACTGCTGCTGGTCTGCCCGGTATCTTTGTTCGGATTGGTGGGCAGCGCCCTGGTTTACCAATTGTGGTGGCGCGACCGCTCCCACTCTTACGCGCTGCTGGGCGTACTGCTGCTGCTGGTATTGGCTGGCGGCTTGATTGCTGCCTGGCTGATTGTCAGCCTGTTAGCTAGCGCCTAACCGTGCCGGCAGCAGGAACGTCCCTGGACGAAAACCCTATGGGTTGAGGTGAATATGTCTGCACAAACAGATTTTGACGTAGTTGTGATTGGTTCAGGCGCGGGCGGCTTGACCGCGGCGCTGTGCCTGGCGCAGGCTGGCAAAAAGGTGCTGGTGTGCGAGCAGCATTATGTGGCAGGCGGGTGGTGCCATTCGTTTACGCTGGAAGGGTATCGCTTTAGCCCTGGCGTGCATTATATTGGCGGTCTGGAACCGGGAGGGCCCATGCGGGCTATCTATGAAGGGTTGGGGGTGTCGCAGGATGTCGCCTTCAGCGAGCTCAACCCGCAGGGATTTGACCACATTCTGGTGGGCGATAAGGCGGCTAATGCCGCCCGCTTTGATATTCCCAAAGGGCGGGAGCCGTATGAAGAAAAGTTAAAGGCGCGTTTCCCCAAAGAACAGAAAGGGATCGCCGCCCTCTTTAAGGTGATAGCCAGCCTGCCGCAGGAGTTAAGCCGGCTGTCCCGGCTGCGCGGCGCAGCGGATGTGGCCAAACTGCCGCTGATTGCGCCCAATGTCCTGCGGTGGGGGTGGCGTTCGGGCAAGGCGCTGTTGGATCATTATGTGTCAGACCCGTTCTTGAAGGCTGTTCTGGCGGGGCAGGCAGGGGATCATGGGCTGCCTTTGTCGCTGGTGTCGGCGCCGGTTCATGCCGGCATCATCCACCACTACTTTAACGGCGGCTACTACCCCATTGGCGGCGGCTTTGCCATTCCGCGCGCCTTCGTGCGCGGCTTGAAGCGCGCCGGCGGCGAAATCCGGCTGGAAACGCGCGTGTCCCGCATCCTGCTCGAAAACGGGCGGGCCATTGGCGTGCGTCTGGCAGATGGCAGCGACATTCGGGCAGACACCGTCATCAGCAATGCCGATCCGGAAGTGACTTTTGGGCGGCTAATTGGGCGAGAACATCTGAGCGGGCGGCTGCAGCGCAAACTAGATCGGGTACGTTACTCCGTGTCCGCGCTCAGCCTCTTCCTGGCGGTAGATATGGATCTGCGCGCCGCCGGGCTGGATTCGGGTAACTACTGGTTTTATGCGCACAACGATCTGGAAAAGATTTATCGCCAGGGTATGACGGATGCGGTGTTG
>JAGVTM010000135.1 GCA_019136785.1 Chloroflexota bacterium
GCTGCGCAATCTGATCTGACCAGGGCGGAAGCTGCGCCAACGGTCGCCGCAAGTGAATGGCGTATTCATTGACGTATTCCGCCGGCAGGCCGTGCAGCAGTAGCATATCGGCTAACAGCGCGCCCCAAATTGTGCCCCAAAAGTGGAATAGCCATACTCCTTCGGTAGCTGCCATGGTGATTAGATGGCCGGGGGGGATGTTTAGCAAGCCAGCCACGACTTGCGTGACCAGAAAAGGCACGGCAATGTAGGCTTTTTGAAAGCGCAGGATGTCGTCTGGAGGCACGTGGCTGGCGGTGGGCGCCAGGCCAAACCGGTTTTGGTCTTGCCATACAACTTGCATAGGCTTGCCGCCCAACAGCAAGATGGTCCCTTTCTTATAGACGCGCTCCGTCTGACCAATCGTCTTGCCCGTGAAGGCGTCAATGGCATATGCCGGCATTGCCTCCATGCCAATATTGCTGTAAATCTCGTGTTGGTCAATCAACTCTTGCAACTTTTCCCCCGGTCGCCACTCCCCCATGCGCCCCGGCTGCAGATAATCGCTCCAGGCTAGATGCGATACTATCTGCTCAATCGCCGCGCTGGTTACTTCCACCGGCGCAATCCGCCGCACGTCTGCCAGACGAATGCTGCCGGTCGGACTTTGCTTGAGCAGGCTGAAAATCTGCTGCACCAAAACGGAGGGTCGAAAAGCGTAAGGCGGCAAATCCAGCGGGTCGGGCGCAGCCAGATAGCCGCCGCTCTGCCATTGTCCCCCTGGCGACTGCCATTGCCCGCCCGCCAACGTCAACAACCCCTCGAAACGCGCCCACTCCCCTGGCGACCGTGGCATACACAACACCTGCGTTTGCGCTGCCCGTCGCCCGCCGCGCCCCACGCGCTGCAAAAAGGCGGTTAAGTCAGGCGGTGCGCCCAACAACGCCACATCATCCACGCTGCCGATGTCAATCCCCAACTCCAGGGTGCTGGTGGCCACGCACACGGCTACCGCCGCCGCCGCAAAGCGCTCTTCGACTTCGCGCCGCATCTGCGCATCCAGGTTGCTGTAGTGCACGAATACCTCGGCGTGGTGCGGCAGGTGTTGGCGCAGGTAGACGGCTGTTTGCTCCACTTCATCGCGCGAATTGCAGAACAGCAGAGATTTGCGGCTCCCCCAGAGCGATGTGGGGGACGCCCGCTGCGCCAGGGCGTTGACCAGTTCGTCCAGATCGTAGAGGGGGTGAATTTGCGCCAGAATATCCCGTTGGCCAGGGATGTTGAGTACGACGCCTGAGTGGAGGTAGCGTTGGGCAATGCCGGCAGGATCAAACACCGTCGCCGACAACGCTACGTGCTGCGCCGGCGGCGTCTCGGGGTTAGCGTATTGTCGTATCCGCTCCAGCCGCGCCAACAGGCAGCGGGTGTGGTCGCCGCGCGGCGTATTGTCGAGCAGGTGAATTTCATCCAGCACAATGGCTTGCAATGCCGTAAACAGGCGCGGCGAGCGCGTGAGCAGCGAGTCGGTGGATTCGGGCGTGGTCAGCAGAACGCCTGTCAACGCCTCACTGATGGGCCCTGTATCCCCCGTTTTCATGCTCAGGCGGATGCCGGCATCCGCCAGCGGCGACTGCAGCCGCTCATACAAATCCCGCACCAGCGCCCGCGTCGGGCAAATATACAGAATCGTTAACCCCGGTTGCTGTCGCCGCCCCCAATACCGCTCCAACAGCGGCGCCATCACCGCTTCTGTCTTGCCCGAAGCGGTTGCCGCAAACACCAGCGCACCCCGCCCGGCCACAATCGGCGTAATCGCCGCCCGCTGCGCCGCCGTAAACGCCCCATGCCGCGAAAAAAACAACGGCCAGGTACGCGGGATTAGACTTTTTACTTTGCCGGCATCCAATACGACACTATTCACAACTTACCTGGCACAGCAAATGGAGCTCACCCTCAAACACCTTCTTCAAAAACAGGACGCTGATAAACGCAAAAATTGGACGCTGATTGGCGCAGATGAAAGCCACATAACCATTAATCTGCCTCATGCTTCGGCGGCACTCACTATAAGCCTGCGAAATCTGTGATTACACTTTCGTCCCTCATAGCCTGCCGTGAGTGGTTCTCGAGCTTGTCGAGAGACTGCCGAATGGTGCGCCGCAACCCATGTTGTCTCCTTATCGAATCAAGAAGGAGCAGGCTGGCGCAGAACTTTTACTTCCTGATTAATACGTGGCCCCAAAGTGACCTCTGCCGATTCCAGTTCATAACGAACTTGCAGACGCAACCAAATGGCGGCGCTCGTGCCAAAATAACGTGCCAGCCGCATGGCGGTATCTACCGTAATAGCCCGTGTACCGCGTACAATCTGGCTAATCCGAATTGGAGACACCCCAATATCTTGAGCCAAACGATACTGGGTTATTCCAAGAGGCTTCATAAAATCTTCAAAAAGTATCTCGCCAGGGTGAATAGGGGATAGTCTTTTATCCATCATGCTGTCCTTTTAAGAATGGTAGTCAACTATCTCCACGTTTTGGACTTTACTGCCTACCCATTCAAAACAAATGCGCCATTGATCATTGATACGAATACTGTACTGCCCGGCGCGATTACCCCTTAATTTCTCCAATCGGTTGCCAGGAACCGCCCGAATATCCTGCAAATTTTCTACTTCATCCAGGTACAGCAATTTGCGACGGGCAGTGCGCTGGATATCAACTGGAAGTTTCGTTGAGACTTCACCTCGAAAAATTCTCTCAGTTTCTTTGGATGCAAACGATTCAATCACAGGAGAATAGTATCACGCGGCAATAATAGCGGTCAACTGTTTGTTTGTGTTTGCAATTGCGTGTGCAGTTCGTCTAGCAAGGCGGCGACATCATAATCCGCGTAGAGGTAGAGCAAATCAAATAGTTCCACCGTCAGGCGCACCACGCTGCGCATCGAAAGCCGCCCGTGCCGCATTCCCTGCGCCAGATGCTCCGCTGCCCCGCGCCGCATCTGTCCCTGTTTGTCCCCCGGTTCGTACCCATACGCCTGCGCATGGTAACCCAGAATGCGCTGTAAAAACTGCCCCATTTCCT
>JAGVTM010000665.1 GCA_019136785.1 Chloroflexota bacterium
GGGACGAAGCCGGGCAACTGTACCGCCAGGCGCTGGTTTTCCAGCCGGATTATGCCTACGCCCTGGCGGGCATGGCCAATGTAGCAGCCGCGTACGGCTACACGGAAACGGCCATTAGCCTCTACGTTGACCTGGTGGAACGGGTTCCGCTGGCTTCATTTGTGATTGCGCTGGGAGACTTGTACGCGGTGACCGGGCAGACGGCGGCGGCGCAGCAGCAGTACGAGCTGGTGGGGGTGATTCAGGCGCTCAATGCGAATGCCGGCATGAACGTAGACCTGGAGCTTACCCTCTTTAACGCCGATCACGCCATTGATCCTCCTCAAACCGCTGCCGCTGCCCGCGCCGTTTATGAACGCCGCCCCAGCATTCACGCCGCTGACGTCCTGGCCTGGGCTTTGTACCAGGCAGGCGACTACCAGGAGGCGGCTCGCTACAGCCAGGAAGCGCTGCGCCTGGGCACACAGGACGCCCTGCTGCATTATCACGCCGCCCTGATCGCCTACGCCCTGGATGACCTGGAAGCAGCCCGCCGCCATTTGCGGCAGGTGCAGGCTATCAATCCCGCTTTTTCTATTCGCTATGCAGACTCCGCCCGCAGCCTGTTGGCGCAGCTTGAGCAAATGCCCTGACAACTCTGCGGGCGCGATCCGTTTCTGAGCAACGTGCCGGCAAAGTAACAAAGGACACACTATGCCCTGATAATCACACAACCAACCCTCACTTTTCAACTCAAACCACCTTTCGCAGACAACGCTGATTTATTTTGCGGATGGTCAGGGGTCAGCGCCTGCGGCGTCTTCCGCCGCCGACCACTGGTCACTCGCCACTGTGGCATCTTCCGCCGCCGCGGCGTCTTCCGCCGCCGTTCACTATCATTAAAGGAGTTTTTTCCATGAACGTTACGTCCCGTAACAAACGCGCCTGGCTACAGGGCGCGCCCCTCTTTTACATTTTGCTGGCTTCCTTGCTTCTGGTTACTGCCGTGCTGCTGGCTGTGCGACCATCGGCAGCCTCCAGCCACCGTGAAGCGCCGCTGATTTCCCAGGATGCTTTCGCGGACAATACCGACACCTACGTTTTCATTCCCGCAGGCGTCACCGATCGCCTGGTTGTCGTTGGCAGTTGGATCCCGTTTGAAGGGCCAGAAGGCGGCCCCAACTACTGGTCTTGGGGCAAAGATGTGCTGTACGACATTCACCTGGACACCAATGGCGACGCGACCAGCGACATAACCTATACGCTCTCCAGCCGTGTGGAAATCGGCAATCCGGACACTTTCCTCTACAACACGGGCCCCATAGACAATCCGGCAGACCCGGACTGGAATCAGAAGCAATATTACACGGTGGTTGAGCAGTTCGCCGCCGGCAGCCAGCCGCCTGGCGTCGCCGAAACCAATGTTTTGGTCAACGACGAACTCGGCGCCCCGGCTAACGTCGGCAGCAAATCCACGCCGGATTACTGGAAGCTGGCGCGACAGGCGCGCTACACCTATGCCGACCCGGCCAACGGCGACAGCATTGAGGTCTTTGCCGGTCAGACAGATGATCCCTTCTATGTGGATTTACAGGTATTTGACCTGCTGACGCTGCGCGGTCAGGCTGCGCCTATTGGCTACGCCATCCAGCCCAACGAACCCGTAGATTCGCTTTCTGGCTTCAACGTCCACAGCCTGGTAATTGAGATTCCCATCAGCCGTCTGACTGCGGCGCACGGCGATCCCGTCGTTGGCGTCTGGGCTGCGACGCGCCGCCCGTCCATGACGGTGTTGGGCGGTGGGCAGGCGCAGGCTGGCGGCGATTACGTCCAGGTGTCCCGTTTAGGGATGCCGTTGGTGAATGAGGTGGTGCTGCCGTTGGGTTTGAAAGACACCTTTAACGCCATTTCTCCTGACGTAGACCTGACTGTTTACAGCCTGCTGCAAGAGAGCGTCGAAGACCCGGAAATTGGCAATCTGTTGTGCGGTCTGTACGGTGTGCCTCTACCGGGCGATGCCAACGGCGACTGCGCTACCGAGTACACGCCGGGCGCGCCCCGTTCGGGTCGCGGCGACATTTTTGATATTTTCCTGACGGGTATGGTGCTGGCAAACGAGTTCACCATCAACACTGCCAACGGGCCGGTGACGCTGCCGCCTGGCTTTAATGTGAACCGTCCGGCTGATGTTGTGCCGGCAGAAATGATTCGCATCAACACAGCCATCAGCGGCGACCTGTGCGCCCCAGAGCCGAGCCGCCTGGGCGTGCTGGGCGGCGACGCCTGCGGTTTCCCCAATGGTCGCCGCCTGAGCGACGACATCGTGGAAATTGAACTTCTGGCGGTGGCTGGCGCCGCTTACCAGGTGCTAGATGCCCGCGACGCCGACTTTAGTTTCAACGCTGGTTTGATTGACGTATTGACGGATCGGGTGGACGCCAACGACCGCCCGTTCAAGAATCGCTTCCCCTATCTGGCTCAGGCGCAGTCGGGCCAGTTCCACATCCATCGGGATTCGGGCATCTTTATCCCCCTGGCTCTTGGTGGGTTGGCGCTGTTTGGGCCGGCAGCTTTCGTCTGGCAGCGCCGCCGCCGCAGTTCGCTGGATAAGCAGTTGACAGCCTGATCAAAGGCTTGCTGACCCGCTAACGATTGGTCTTGTTTCCGCACCGCCCTGCTGCGTAGATGCCGTAGGGCGGTGCGATTGTTATGATGGGGGGCAGAGCATTTTTGTGAACCAGGCGCCGCCTGACGCCTCGTTACAGGCTCTCGTACAGCTTTACCGCATTTGCCTGCAGCAGCGGATCATTCGTCGCTGTTTTCACTGCCTTCATCCAATCAGCCGCCAGCTTTTTCATTGACGCCAACGTCTCTTCTGCCTGTTTGCTATCTAGCAGATCATACTTCTGCAGAAAACGCAGCCATGCCGGCACTGCTTCCACCAAGGCGCCCGCCGCATGAAACCGTCCGCTTAAGAACCCGATGAGCAAGGCCATATATCTATCCAATGTCTGCCGATCCGGACATAGTGGATGGGAGCCTGCCGGCATGTCATGCCGTTTCTGGCGCTTTCTCTTTGCTGGTCGTTGAGAAAATGGGGAATCATCCACGGGTGCCAAATCGCCGCGATGGCGCTCTATGAGATAGCTATAGATGTGACTACGCGCCATCTCAGCTTTGGGATAGGGCGTTCTCTCTGCGGTATGCCAATCATGGATGAAGGCGGCGGTCAGCAGACGTAAGTTATGGTATTGAGGGACGACTGTTGGGTCCTCTTCTTCCTCGTCTTCTTCTTCCCACCACGATTTCTCTTCATGAGAAATTGGTGGTAGGGTGCAATCTGCCAATGTCCACCTGGGTAACTGTCGCCCGCTCAAGTAATCCGCAAACTCCGTGAATCTCTCCAGATTAAGTTTGTCACGGATGAGGTCTGGCAGCATCGCGGCATCCGCCTGGAGATGCGGTTGTTGTTCCAGCAGAAGGAATGTCTCGTAGTTGATCGCTGCACTGATAGCCTCATCTATTCCCCAGGGCACAACACCGGAACTCACTTCCATCTCCGGCAAGGCTGTGCGATAACCAGATACCAGGCTGGCTAAATCCCCATGGTAAGCCAACTTTTCCACCACGTGGTTAAATTCGTCAATTTGTGTCCCGGCCTGGGCTGCCAGTTCATTAAAAAGGGGCATGACGCTGGCGTGCTCGCCCATAGCCAGCGCATTTTCAATACGCCAGCCCAGAAAGTAATGTTTTTCTTCCTCATAGGCGGCAGGCGCTTGCTGCATCAATAGGTCTGCCAGGGTATTAAATCGGGGCCATTCCTCATTTCTGGCCGCCTGCCCGTGCAGGTCAACAAACATGTCAAAAGCAACTCCCCCGTCCACCAGGTCTGGCTGTTCGCGCAGCATTCTTTCGATGATGGCTACCCGCTCCTCATACGCTGCTTCTCTCCAATTATTCCAGAAATCCTCCCAGAATTGGCGCTCCGGGTTCGATTCCTTCTTGATTTCGTTGCTGGCGGCAGACGGCAGGAACGGAACCGGCGCGCCGGGCATTGACGGTTCTTCCTGCTCATCTATGGAACTGGTTGGAAATTCTTCTAACTGGGATGCGACGGGCTGACGCCTGGCTTGTTGATCTTTCAGCCAACAGCATTGCTTGTATTTCTTACCGCTGCCACAAGGGCACGGATCATTTCTACCGATGTTCATTTTCTTTTCCTTTTAAGCCCTGCCAGACAACTTCCGCCGTCAGCGGCAGTCTGGTCAGGCGCACGCCTGTGGCGTCTTTGATGGCATTGGCCAGCGCCGCCGCCCCGGCGGTGATGGGCGGTTCGCCTACCCCGCGCGCGCCAAAGGGTCCCAGTGGGGAGGGAGTTTGTACCAGGTGGGTTTCCAGCGGCGGTGTCATGCCGGCGCGCGGCAGCACATAGTCCATCAGGCTGCCGCTAAGCAACTGCCCTTCCGCATCATATACCATTGCTTCGTATAGTCCCAGACTCAAACCCTGTACCATGCCGCCGTGCATTTGTCCCTCGACCAGCAGCGGATTCAGGGCGAAGCCCACGTCTTGAAAGGCAACGTACTGCAATGGTTCTACCTGACCTGTCTCCGCATCCACGCGCACTTTGACCAGATGCGCTACAAAGCCGGGCGCGCTTTGGGCCACGGCGGCGCTGCCCTCACCGACTATAGGGCCAACGCCCCCCCGTTTGCTTTGGGCAATGCCCACCAGATGAGCCAGCGAGAGCGTGCGGTCGGGCACGCCGCGCACGCGCGCCTGACCTTCCACGATTTCAATATCGGCTTCGGCTGCTTCAAACTGTTCTGCCGCCACTTTGACCAGTTTTTTCCTGGCTTCTTCTGCCGCTTTGACCACTGCGCCAGAGAGAGAATAGGTGGCTTGACTGCCGCCGCTGGCCGGGCCAAAGGGCCCGCTGTTGGTGTCCCCCTGGATCAGGCGCACCTGATCGGGGTGCACGCCTAACACCTCGGCGGCTACCAGTACGGCGCTGCTGTTCACCCCCGAAATGTCTACTACGCCTGCCTGAAGGCTGACCGTGCCGTCGCTGTCCACGCGGCAGATGGCGGCGGCGGGTTCTACGGCGGAGGGCCAGCCGCCAATGGCGATGCCGATGCCTTCTCCGGGCGCTTTTTGCGCTCGATTTTGCCAGGCAGGATGCGCTTGCAGCGCTTCCAGGCATGTGTTGAGACCGATAGCGGGCCAGGGGCGTCCCGTGCCTGTCAGGTCACCTTCGCCAACCGCATTTTGCAGCCGGAAAGCCAGGGGGTCCAATCCCAGGGCAGCGGCCATTTCGTCCATTTGCGATTCTATGGCAAAGGTGGCGTGGGGCGCGCCTGGGGCGCGATAGGCGCCCATGGGCGGCTTGTGGGTGTTGACTTCCAGACATTCGATGTGGAGGTTGGGCCAGCGGTAGTAGCCGCCTAACAGCGTGGCTACAATGCCGCCAAGACGAAAAGAAAAGATGCCGTTGTCCAGGATGACGCGCGCCTGTAAAGCGGTTAGTGTTCCGTCATGTCGCGCGCCTGTTTTCAATTCAATGACAACGGCTGGGGCGGGCGTAGTCGCCAGGAAATCTTCGGAGCGAGAAAACACCAGGCGTACAGGTTGTTTGACGGTCAGGGCAATAGCTGCGGCTAATGGTTCGACGATGCCGTATTTCGCGCCAAAACCGCCGCCGACAGCCAGGGGAACAACGCGCACACGGCTATCTGTCCAGGACAGGAGTCGCGCCACTTCTTCGCGCACCAGGAATTGTCCCTGGGTGCTGGTGTAAAGGGTGACGCTCTGGCCAAATGGGTCGGGTTCAGCGACGCAGGCGTGTGGTTCCAGATACCCCTGGTGGGCCATGCTCAGGTGGTAAGTATGTTCCAGGATGAGGTCGGCGTCCGCCCAGCCCTGGGCCAGGTCGCCGCGTTGGAAACGGCTGGCGGCATGGACGTTGTTGGGGTGCTCCTGGCTGGCGCGCGGGCGCGCGTTGACACGTTCGCTGGTGTGAACGGCGGTAAGGTCGCTTTCGTCACGGGGCAGCCCATCGGGCCAGATAGTAGGGGCGTCGGGCTGCATGGCGGTGAGGGCGTCAGCCACAACGGGCAGCGGCGCATAGGTTACAACAACCTGTTCCACGGCATCCTGGGCTGCCGCCTCTGATTCGCCGACCACGACGGCTACCGGTTGGCCGCGCCATAATACCTTGTCACGCGCCAGGATGGCGCTGTTGCGGGAAGTAATGGCGCGGTGGCGTGTCGGCAGGTCTTGGGCGGTGAGGACGGCGACCACGCCGGGCATGGCGGCGGCAGCCTGGGTGTCAATGGCGAGGATGCCGGCATGGGCATATGGACTGAGCACAGGACGGGCATACAGCATCCCTGACAGCGCCAGATCCGCCGGGTAGCGAACGTGGCCCGTGACCTTTTCCAGGCCGTCTATGAGTTTGCGTGGTTTGCCGAGGTATTGGTAGTCGGTCATAGCGGTTTGTCCGTGATAGGTGTGTTGGAGACGGCGATTAGCGCCGCGTCTTGTTTCTCTCTATTGTACACAAGCCTGGAGAGATTATCATACTGACCCGGCCTGTTGCCGAATCTGGCGCGAGGGATGACGTTTGTCAATTGCCGGCAGTTCCCCTATCCCGTACAATGAAAACTGAGTCGGCGCAAGCCTTTGTGACGCCGGGCTCGTCTTGACAAAACGGGCGAAAGGGGGTCTTCATTACCTCGCCTGCCCTTCTCTGTCCTCTCACAGATAACACCAGCCCTTAGAGCAGTTACCCCCCGCGACCTGCTTTCTCCTGCAACCTTTAATCTAACCTGTGTTGGTCTGGTAGTGCGGCCACCCTGCGCCAGCGCCACTGTTTTGGCTGTCCACGCAGGCTGAAAAAATGGTGCGTTACCTGCGGGCTGACCCTCAGGCGCAACGGCTGGTCTGGGGACTACCAGGCAACTGTATCAAATCAAAACCAGAGGGTTTAGGATGAACAAGCAACGTTCTTTTCTCGTTTTCGGTTTGACCCTGTTGTTGATGGGTGGGTTGCTGGCCCCATGGGCCTTTATCGTTTATGGGCAACCCCCTCCCCTGCCGCTCGAACCGGCGCAAGCGCCGACTCCTTCTGCCGCCAATATTGAGTGGGAGCGTATCCACAGCGGTACGCTGGATGGCGCCCTATACAACGATCTGTACTGGGGCGGCATCTCGAACAGTTCCCCCACACTGGTGGATATTGATGACGACGGCGACCTGGATCTCTTTGTGTTTGGGGGAAGCCGCCTTTCCGGAGACAGTCACGAGCTTCATTTCTTTCGCAATGACGGCACAGCTACGGGCCCGGCCTGGACGCATGTCGCAGAGCGCTATTTCGCCGAATACAACCGGCACGCCCAGTTTGCCGACCTGGATGGGGACGGCGACTACGACTGTGTGCTGGCCGGCTGGCCGTGGGAGCCGGAGGGCTTCATCTATTACGAAAACACCGGCAGCGCGGCGGCCCCGGCCTGGACGCTGCGCACCACCGACATGCTCGGCAATGGCAGAACTGGCGACGGTCAGAATTTCGCCCTGGTGGATATGGATAACGATGGCGATCTCGACCTCTCTTTCCTGACCACCTGGGAAGAGGATGGCGACTATTTCACCAGCATCGCCTTCTACGAGAACACCGGCTCACCCTCCGCGCCCGCCTGGACCTTCGTCACCAATACCTATGATGACATCATCGCTCAGGGGGAAACGTGGCAAAGTTTCAACTCCATCGCCTTTGTGGATATTGATAACGACGATGATCTGGACCTCTTCCTGGGCCAAACAAATCAGATCACCCACTACCGCAACGATGGCACGCCCAATACGCCCATCTGGACCTTTGTTACCGACACCTATGGCGGTATTGAACTCCCCTATGGGTGGGCCGTGATGCACTTTGGCCTGACCTTTGGCGACCTGG
Organism: Chloroflexota bacterium; assembly: GCA_019136785.1. GTDB lineage: Bacteria > Chloroflexota > Anaerolineae > Promineifilales > Promineifilaceae > JAGVTM01. Next base: position 7,937 of record JAGVTM010000665.1, read on the forward strand.
ACGGCAACGGCACGTTGGACCTGGTCGTTGGGCAGACGCTCGGCTGGTTGACCAGCTTCAAAAACACTGGCACGCCGACTAATGCCAGTTGGTCGCTGTGGGTGGATGGGATGCTGCCTATGGACTTTGGCTCACCTGCCAACCCGGCGTTGGCTGATATTGACGCTGACGGCGACCTGGACCTGTTTCTGGCTGTAGGCAGTGGCCTGAATAGCGCCTCTTTCATCTTCCTACGCAATGATGGCAACCCGGCCGCGCCGCTGTGGACCTACGTCACAGGCAACTATGCCGGCATATCACTCGAAGGCATAGGACATCCAACCTTCGTGGATAGCGATGGCGACGGCGACCTCGACCTCTTCATAGGCAGTGGGCCGTTCTTCGGCTGGCAGGATGGCCGGCTGTACTACTACGAAAACACAGGAATAGCGCAGAACGCCACCTTCACGCTGATTACGGATACCTACCTCGACATCGTTGCTCCATCCTCGCAGGTGGCGTCCGCCTTTGCCGACATTGATGGCGACGGCGACGAGGACCTCTTCGTGGCTATCTCGAATGGGGACAACCCCAGCCAGATCCACTTCTACCGCAATGATGGCAACGCAACCACCCCCTTGTGGACGCACGTCAGCGACAACTACGAGGGGATCAGCGCTTCTTACCTGGCCTTCTCCGACGTGGACGGCGACGGCGACCTGGACCTGTTCACCAACGACGCCTTCTATGGCAACGACGGCGACGCCAGCAACCCCGTCTGGGCCCAGGCCACGACGCCAGAGGGCCTGACCTGGAGCAGTGGCCCGCCGACCCTCGGCGACCTGCTGGGTGACGATGGCCGGCCTGACCTGGTGCCTGGCGGGAACGGTGGTGTGTACCTCTACCGCAACCTGGGCGACCTGCCGCCGCGGGTGGCGTCGGTCGCGCCGGGTGACGGCGGCAGCAGCCTGCGCACGGCGGTGGCCGTCGCCACCTTCAACAGCGACATGGATGCTGCCACACTCATCCCGGCCAATGTGCAGGTGCAGGGCAGCGCCAGCGGAGTCGGGAGCGGCACGCTCCACTATGAAGCTGACCTGCGGCAGCTCTACTTCATCACTGACGCTCCCTTCGTCGAAGGCGAAACGATGGCTGTCACCCTCAGGGCCGCCATCAGCGACGTGGACGGCTTGGGGCTGGACGGCAACGGCAATGGCATTCCTGAGGGCTCGCCCATAGACGACTATGTCTGGAGCTTTGCCATCCACGAGCGCGACAACATTACCGTGCTTCTGCCGGAGGAGCCGTGGAGTTTGTATTGGTACACGGTTCACAATTATGATTGGGCGATTTTGGACGCCATCTACGACGGGGCGATCGAGAGCAAGAGCTTTGGCTACCAGCCCATCATCCTGGAACGGCTGCCCAGCGTGGACAATGGCGACGCGACCATCACGCCGGTCACCGTGCAGATTGGGGATACGGTGGTCAATACCTATGACGAGGTGGTCATGCTGACCGTGGGCGAATGGGTACGACCCGCCGGCTGTCGCAGCGACGACTGCGCAGTCGAGTTCGACGGCGCCCCCGTGCAGATGGATCAGTTGGCGGTTGACTTTTACCTGCTGCCCAATCTGCATTGGTCCGATGGCGCGCCCCTGACTACTCACGATTCGGTTTACTCGTACCAGCTTGCTTCAACCTTCAGCGACGGCGATCTCCACACATTGGAACGCACGGCTTCCTATGTTGCCCTCGATCTGCATACGACGCGCTGGACGGCGCTGCCGGGCCATCTAACATCGGAATACCAGACCAGATTCTGGCAGCCGCTGCCCCAACATGCCTGGGGACATCTATCCCCTGAAGAACTGGTTTCAAACCCGATCAGCGCTCACACGCCGCTCGGCTGGGGGCCCTACGCCATCCAGAGTTGGCAGCCGGGCGTCGCCATCACCCTGACCGCCAATCCTTACTACCATCGCGCGGCTGAAGGCCTGCCAGTTGTGGACACACTAATCTTCCGCTTCCAGGGCGACCCGGCGCTGGCATTGGCGCAGGTCACGGCCGGCGAGGCAGACGCGGCGATTGGGGCGGTCTATGAGTTGGCGTCAATTATTGCTGCGTCAGTTGACCTGGAGGGGCTGGGCATTCTCAACGCCCACTTGCGCGCCGGGGCTAGCTGGGAACACGTCAACTTCGGCATTACACCAGCCGACGACTACGCGCCAACGCGCCCTGATTTCTTTGCCGATGTCGAGATGCGCCGGGCCATCGCTTACTGCCTCGACCGCCAGACTATGGCGGATGCCGTCTCCTACGGCTATGGTATGCTGTCTCATACCTACATCCTGCCGGAGCACCCCCTGTCCCCTGGCGACGAGAACCTGGCGCTCTACCCGCACAACGTTATCTCCGGCACGGCCCTGCTGGAAAGCATGGGCTGGAGCGACACAGATGCCGACGGCATCCGCGAATGCCGCGGCTGTACCACTGCCAACGCACAGGAAGGCGACCTGCTCACCTTCAAGTGGCAGACTTCCGACGCCGCGCACCGGCTCATCTACCTGCCCATGGCTCAGGCAGACCTGTCCGCCTGCGGCATTGACCTCACCATCCAGAACCTGTCGTTCAATGAGTTGGGCGACGTAGCCTTCAGCCGTCAATTCGATCTGGTCTCCTTCGCCTGGTTGTCTGGCGTGGAACCGCCTTGCAGCCTCTATCTCAGCAGCGAGATTCCCTCGGACGAGAACGGCTGGGCCGGCAATAACCTGACAGGCTACAGCAACCCGACCTACGACACGACCTGCCGCAACGCGATGACCGCTTTGCCCGGCAGCGCCGAGTACGCGACAAACCACCAGGAGGCGATGCGCATTCTGAGCGAGGATTTGCCGGCCGCGCCGCTCTTTGCACGCCTGAAAACCGCTGTGGCCCACCCCCGCCTGATTAACTTCCGGCTTGACCCCACCCACTCTAGCTCACTCTACAACGTCGAGGTGTGGGATCTGCTAGCCGATGGCCAGCCGCCGGAGGGGACGATCCAGGCCGGTGATGGCAGCCAGACGCATGAGACGCCCGCCCTGACGCTGCACCTCGACGCCACTGACCAGGGCGGCGGCGCGGTGGCGCAGATGTTCCTGCGCGAGCGCGTTTGGGATGGTAGCGACTGGGCCATCGTCGCCGAGTCGGGCTGGATTTCCTACGCCGCCACGTACCCCTGGATGCTGGAAGCTATGGCGGGCGCGCACTATCTTAGCGCCTACTGGATGGACGACAGCGGCAATGTCTCCACCTTACCGGCGGGCACGTTGGTCAACTTCACGCCGCCCAGCAGTGACATCGCAGGCGAGGAGATCGTCATCTATCGAGTGCGGATTGAGGCGGGCCAGGCGTTCACCGCCACCCTCACCACGCACAGCGGCGACGCCGATCTCTATGTCTGGGCGCCGGGCAACGAGGGCCCGCCGGATTGGTATAGCGACCTCGACGGTACGGCGCTGGATCAGGTTGTGGTCACCGATACTGTCGTTGGCGATTATCACCTCGAAGTGCGCGGCTATGCCGTGGCCTCAACTTATCAACTGACGTTGGACGCGCCAGAAGTATCCTTAACAAACCACGCGCTGGCGACAGGCCCGGCGACGGCGACCAACAGCAAGCCGGTTCCCGAAGCGCCCCTGAGCGCCGTCGTGCCGGACAACACCCCGGCGCAGGCGCCCGGCGGGCTGCCGGCGATGATCGCGCTCAGCGCCCCGCGCCTGACGATCAGCCCCAATGGGGAGACGGTGCAGCTCACGGCCCAGGTTTGGGACCAGCAGGGAGCTGACGTTGCCGACGGGACGCCTGTGGCGTTTGTAACCACGTTGGGGTCGTTTGCCGACAGCGGCAGCGCCACGGTTACGGTACACACCGGCGATGGCCTGGCGCGTGTGACCCTGGTCAGCGGCGCGACCACCGGCATCGCTCAGGTGACTGCTGTGTCCGGCAGCGCGCAGGCCGGGTTGATCATCTACATGAACAACGCACCCGCGTTCACCAGCACGCCGGTCGTGACCGTCATGGAGGACGAGCTGTACACCTACGCCGTCACGGTTGAGGATATCAACGGCGACGCGCTGACGATCACCGCGCCGACGTTGCCGGACTGGCTGGCGCTGACCGACCACGGCGACGGCGGCTTACGCATAGCGACCCTCTCCGGCACGCCTGCCTACGCGGATACCGGCGAGCATCTGGTCGTGCTGCGCGCGGTTGATAGCGCGGGGTCGTCAGTGCAACAGGTGTTCACCATCACAGTTGTGGATAGGTTGCGCATCTACCTGCCGGTGGTGTTGCGGCAGGGCCCGTAGGCTCCTGACAGACCGGGCTCGTGTTTCTTTCGATTGTACACAAGCCCAGGAAGATTTTCATATTGACCCAAACGGCTGTGGAATCTGACGGGGGAATGACGTTTGTCAATTGCCGGCAGTTCCCTCATGCCGTACAATGAAGGTTGAGCGGGTGCGCGGTTGCTCGCGCCCGGCTCATCCTGACAAAATGGGCGAAAGGGGGTCTTCATCGCCCTACCTGCCCTTCTTTGCTTCCCCCTGGATAGCGCCAGCCCTCAGAGCAGCCAACTCTGGACCCTGCTTTCTCCGCTAACTTTTGCTACTGTCTTGTTTACCGTCATATACGCGATGCGTGGTAGGCCTACTCGCCGAAATGACTGGACGCG
>JAGVTM010000437.1 GCA_019136785.1 Chloroflexota bacterium
CAGAACGGTATATTCCATGAAAAATGGCTCAAGCCCACCAGCAACTAAAGTGTCAATAAAAGCGAGATAAAGGTTGGCGCTTACGTTATGCCCGTCTTTATCCTCCTCCAGAGCCAACGATAACCGGGACGACCGCTTCGCTCTCATGATTGAGAACTCAAGATAGAGCGTCTGTTCAGCTATATGGATCAACCGTTTTAACAAGCTACGCTGGATTGAACTGTGGGCTGACGGGGAAAACAGATCATAGTGCGCTGCCACCCGGCTCTGTAACAACTGTTGCGCCACTAAGATGAAGGGCACAAATAGCTCCTGGAAAGGCAGGCTATCGTCAACGGATAGGAAGGGATATGCAGCAGGCGATATACCTTCTACGTTGAGATGGGCGGCGGTGGCTATAATCTTGTTGAGCGTGGCAGTCCAGGCTGGCAGCGCATTTTCCGGTTTCCAGATGGGCGTGTTTAGCGCGTTGCGCACCGCCGGCATCTCAAGATCATCCCAGGCAAATCGCTTTTCGAGCAAATCCACGCTGCCGTAGGCAACGACTTCCCGCCATTGATGGAGAATCTTTTCCATCTGCGCTTCGTCCAGACGGTTTTCACCGACTTCAAAGTCGCCATAGACTCGCTGCTTGAATGAGCTGGATTGCTGCGCAATCTGGCCTAATTGTTCTAATGACAGGGTCATTCAATTTGCTCCTTAATAGTAGGGTGATTCTCCAAAATCGCCCGCCCGATTTTGGAAAATCGGGCTACATCGCCCACCCGATTTTGGAAAATCGGGCTACATCACCCGCCCGACTTTGGAAAATCGGACTACAACGGCATATTCCTTTGCGCACATGTCCGCTTCAGTTGGATAACTGGAAACGGCTGGTGCAAACCTGTTTTGCCGCAAAATAAGCTTTTGCCTCTATAGGCTGACCCGGTTTATAAACAACCTTCAAGTGATTGATAAACCGGACTATCAGGCAATAAATGGGCGGAACCAGATGGGTCGTTTGACTCAGGTCATTGGGCCAGACATCAGGATTAGCCGTTTCATTCGTATACCCTTGCCATGCCAACAAAGCATTTCGTCTGGCTGGTAAACAAAAGCCGGCCTCAACTAACCGATCCAACATATCCTGCCACCATTGCCGCTGAAACCGGTTGGGGTTGGTAAACTCCAGGCCAATTTGGGGGAATACGCCATCGCCTATGTCCAGATCAATACTAAGCGCGTTGATGTCGCCGCGGCGTCCTCCGCTGCCGCGGCGTCCTCCGTCGCCGCGGCGTCCTCCGCCGCCAGCATCGGATGCCGCTGGCACGATCTGGCGAATTAAGTCATCAACAACTGCGTAATCGCCAGGCCATTCGATTTCTGACAGAAAACGTGGCAGTTTGGGTGCTGGAATCTGGGCAATAGCCACTCTCAGTTGTCTGGTAGAGCGCCCTTTCAGGTCTCCCAATGCGTAAATCCGCGCTTCTTCGGGCAACAAATCCAGGCATTGCTGCAAGTAGCGCTTGATGCCACTGTCATTCGCCAGATAAGGTAAATGGGCAAAAGCGGTGTGGACTGCCTGGCAATGGTCAACGTAGGAGGATTGAAAGATAGCGGCTTCTAAGGAAGCGAAGAATATGCCCGGCATAACTTGCTGTGGCGACGTCTGGGCGGTGTCAAATTCCAGCCATACGCTGTCAACGCTGCGCCGAAACCAGTCATTGGTTGGTGAATTAGCCCACTTCTGCGCAAAGGTGCAGATGTCACCCCACCTTTCATCGGAGCTGATTAGTTCGCTTATTTTGGGGTTTAGTATCCATGTTGGCTCCACGCAAAGCAGATAATCTACAGCAGCCTGGGGATTGCCTATGCGACTCTCGAAAATGGTGAGGGGAACCGGCGGCAGCAGGCTGGCAAACTGCTCCAAAGAAGCCATAGCGTCAGGCGCAACCAGATCTTCGGATAGGTGACGAAATACGGCATTAAGTGGGCCATTCATTGTTTGCGACTCGCTGGGGGGAGGTTAGAAAACGCCATGATTAACCAGACGATGGGGATCAAGATGGGCGCGTAAGGTCTGCAGACGGCTGTAATGGGGATCGTATAAACGGCGTTTGGCGGGCTCTGTTAAGTCGTGCCAGCCATAGAGATAAGGGCGTCCACCCAACTGCAGGCATAGGGCCAATGTTTCGCGCAGCAGCGCTTGCACTTTTTCCAGCCCCGCCAAATCCTGGGCAGGAATAATGGGATAAAACCCAACCAGAAATTTGGTTGCGTTTGCGCCAAAGGATGCGGCTTCGAAAGGCAAAGACCGATCCTGGGGACGATGGACAGCCAATATAAGCAAGCCATGGATGTAGGGCGCCAGATGGTCAGTTCGCAAGCGATCATCCAGAAAACCCAGGAATGCCGGCAGTTGTGCCGCATCCACAAAATAATCTACAGCCGGGCAGTAAGCATCGGGAGACCAATTCTGTCGGTAGGCGTAACCCAGGTTTGCCGGCGTCTGGCTGACAGACACCCCCCGGCTTTGTAGCTCTAATTCCAGAGGCGCGCTGGCATTGGTCCCCTGCGCCCTGTCAAACCCATAACAGGCATAAAGTCCCTGCCCGCTGATCTGATAAGCCATAAACGCATCAGGACGGGCAACAGCGCGCCCGCCGCCGCGGTGGGTCGCCAGCGATTGGAGCACAGCAGCCATCTCGAACAGGTCAGGATATTCTTCCTGATACCAGATGGTCTGCGGAAACCGGGGAACGGTGCGCAAAACAACCTTCTCCATCAACCCCACCTGCCCCAAACCAGCCAGGCTATATTGAAACAGTTCCTGATTCTTTTCAGGCGAACACCAGACAGCTCCGCCAGATGGCAGAATGAGCCGAACCTGCTCTACTTGCATCACCTGCGCGCCGTGCGCGATGGAACGCGGGCCATATCCACCGACGGAAAGCGTGCCGCCAATGGTTGTGGTGGGATTATCGGTCAGAACGGGGAAACTCCGGCCAATTCGATTCAGTTCCTGTTCTAAGTAATGCCAGCGACTGCGGGTGGTGACCAGCACACGTT
>JAGVTM010000035.1 GCA_019136785.1 Chloroflexota bacterium
TGGGGGTCTTCCTCCGGGGGTATCCTCACCCCCGTTTGCCGAATTATTTTCTGAAACTTCAATAAGGAACGCCACCCCTACACTTATGTCAAGCCAGGTGGGCTTTGATGGCTGCGGCGACGGCGTAGGGGACGCCAGGCACGGAAGCCAGTTCTTCTACAGTTGCCTGGCGAATGTCTTCCAACGAGCCAAACTGCTCCAGCAGCAGCTTGCGCCGCCGCGGCCCCACGCCGGGGATGCTGTCCAAAATTGAAGCCACTCCCGCCTTCCCCCGCCGCTGGCGATGCCCTTCATTGGCAAAACGATGCGCCTCGTCGCGCACACGCTGCACCAGATACAACGCCTGCGCCCGCCGCGACAGATAAACAGAACTGGATTGCCCTGGCAAGAAAAGCTCCTCTTCTTGTTTCGCCAGCCCCACCACAGGTACATTCTCTTGCAGTCCAAACGCCTGCAGCACTTCTACAGCGACGGCTAACTGCCCCTTGCCGCCGTCCACAATGAGCAGGTCGGGCAAAATAGCCCAGGCGGTTTCCTGACGCGGCTGCCCGATCTGGCTGGGGTCATGCAGTTCGCCAGCGCTGGCATCCATGTAGCGCTGGAACCGGCGCGTCAACACCTCTTTCATGGCCCCGTAGTCGTCGTTACCCACCGTTTGCACGTTGAAGCGGCGGTAGTCGCTCTTGCGCGGCGCGCCTTGCACAAATACCACCATTGAACCAACCGGAAATTTCCCTTGCGTATGGCTGATGTCGTAACATTCAATGCGCGATGGAGGCGACGACAATTTCAGCGCTTCTTGTAGTTCGCTGATAGCCTGCACATGTTTGGATCGATCCGCCGCCCACTGCTGCCGCAGTGTCGCCAATGTATCCCCGGCGTTTTTAGCCGCCATTTGCACCAGTTCCCGCTTTTTGCCCCGTTGCGGCACTTGAATGGACACCTTCGTGCCCCGTTTTTGCCGCAGCCACTGCTCAATGATGCGCGCCTCATCCACTTCATTGGGCAGCAGCACTTCCTTAGGCACATGAGCCGCTTCGTCATAGAACTGCGTCAGGAAGTCGTGTAGAATATCCCCATCCGCCTCCCCATCTGTGCCCTCCAACAAAAAATACTCGCGCCCAATGAGTTTGCCGTGCCGGATAAAAAATATCTGCACGCAGGCGTCCCCCTGTTCGCGGGCAAAAGCCACCACATCCTGATCGGTATTGGCGGCGGCAATGACTTTTTGTTTAGCCACCACCTGCTGAATGGCTTTTAGCTGGTCGCGGTACAGCGCCGCCTTCTCAAAGTCCAGGTCTTCCGCCGCCGCCGTCATCTTTTTTTCCACGTCTCGGGCGATATGCTCCGAGCGTCCGTTCAGGAAATCCATCAACTGCTGAATCATGTGGCGATACTCAGCCTGATTCACGGCGCCAATACAGGGCCCATTGCACAGCTTGATGTCATAGTAAAGGCAGGCGCGTTCATCTTGCCCCGTAATAGTGCGGTCGCAGGTCAGGTAGGGAAAGATGCGGCGCAGCATTTCCAATGTTTGCTGCACAGCCCAGACCGACGTGTAGGGTCCAAAGTAGCGACCGCCGTCGCGCAGCATCCGCCGCGTCACGGTGACTTTGGGATAGGGGTCTTGCCAGTGTACCTTGATGTAAGGGTAACGCTTGTCGTCTTTGAGGAGGGCGTTGTAGTGCGGGCGGTGCTTCTTGATCAGCGTCATTTCCAACAGCAGCGCTTCTAACTCGCTGTCTGTAGTAATGATCTCAATGTCCGCAATATCGCGTCGCAGTCGCTGCGTTTTGGGATTGTCCACACTGTTCTGGAAATAGGAACGCACGCGCTGCCGCAGGTTAACGGATTTGCCCACATAGATGATCTTGCCCTGTCTATCCTTATGCAAATAAACGCCAGGAATGGCAGGCAGATTATCCAGAATGTGTTGAATGTGTTCTGGCGGCGTGAAGCTCATAGCGGGATTGCCGGGTTTTCTATGGTAAAATGAAACAGATGTTTGGTTCATACAAGTTTACCGGTATTGGCGGCTGCTTGTCAATCAACAGCCGCCGTGTCAACTACCTTACCCATTGTGTATCCACCTGCTGTTATACTTGTCATAGGTCTGCGTCATCTGCTTAATCTGTGAAATCTGTGATTACTTTCATTGATGCCATCGCCGCGCATTTCGATTGACTGATACTGGTAGATCGGGAAATGCTTGCTGAAACGTTTTCTACCCCTACCTCTACACCTGTTATGCTCGACCCTCGCTACCGCCTGGAGGTTGAAGTAGGGCGCGGCGGCATGGGCGCGGTGTATCGCGCTTATGATCGCCTGACGGGGCAGACGGTAGCTTTGAAACAGGTAGCCATTGATGCGCACCGGTTGCGTTTCGGCACGGAAGCCGCGTTAGCCGACTTCAACCTGGCCCTGACACGCGAGTTTCAATATCTGGCGGGTTTGCGCCATCCACACATTGTCACCGTGCTCGATTATGGCTTTGATGCGCAGCAGCAGCCGTATTTCACAATGGAATGGCTGGCGCCGGCGCAGACGATCATCCAGGCTGGTTTGCTGCGCCCCTGGCCCGAACGGCTGGCGCTGCTGGCGCAACTGCTGCAAGCGTTGATTTATCTGCACCGACGGGGCATCATCCATCGAGATTTGAAGCCGGCTAATGTATTGGTGACGCCAGAGGCGGGCGTTAAGGTGTTGGATTTTGGCCTTTCCGTTTCCAGCGGCGAATGGGGCCAACCCGGCGGCACCATTTCTTACACCGCTCCAGAATTGCTGCAAGGGGGCACACCCACGCCCGCCGCCGACCTGTACGCTGTGGGCGTGATGGCGTATGAACTGCTGGTGGGACGGCGGCCCTTTGTCCGCCAGCGCACTGGCACATTGGTGTCCCAAATTGTAAACCGCCTGCCAGACCTGAGCCTGATTCAGGTGGGCGCAGCAACGATAGATGAGCGGTTACGGGCGCTGGTGGGGCGGTTGCTGGCTAAAGCGCCCGCTGACCGTTATCCAGATGCGGAAGCCGTGATTGCCGCTTTC
>JAGVTM010000599.1 GCA_019136785.1 Chloroflexota bacterium
CCTGCGCACGCGCGGCGATTACCTGGCTATCATTACCCTGGGCTTTGCCGAGATCATTCGCTTGCTGCTGGTGAACTTGCGCGACTATACAGGCGGCCCCGGCGGCATTCTCAATCTGCCCCCGCCCGTTCTTTTGGGCGAAAGTCTGGGCAACCCGCGCGGCATCTTCTATCTGGCTCTGGTGATGGCGGCTATCGTCATCTTCATGAGCGTGCGTCTGCGCGATTCCCGCCTGGGGCGCGCCTGGGTAGCCATGCGCGAAGACGAAGATGTGGCTCAGGTAATGGGTATCAACCCCGTCTACATGAAACTGCTGGCTTTTGCCATTGGCGCGGCATTCGCCGGCGCAGCAGGCGCCCTATACGGTTCGCGCCAGGTGAATATCTTCCCCGACAACTTCACCCTGCTTATCTCCATAGACCTGCTGGCGTTGGTCATTATTGGCGGGTTGGGCAGCATTGAGGGCGTGGTGTTGGGCGCGATTGTGCTGGAAGGGCTGCCCGAAATTTTACGGGGCGTGGACGAATACCGCATTGTCGCCTTCGGCGCGCTTCTCGTAATCATGATGATTGTACGCCCGCAAGGGTTGCTCCCCTCCGCGCAGCGGGAATTGGAACTGAAAACAGAAGATCGCACCCAGGACGCCTGGCTCAAAATAGCCGGCGTGGAAACCGCGCCAGACCCAAAAGAGGAAACCTCAGAGCCAACGCCTTGACAAGATTGAGAATTGCGGCAGCCTCAGCGCATCGCCGGGTGAACACACGGGCCACGGGCAAAACAAATCCAGGCAAAATTTCTTCCAGGGTCAACATATTCCTCTTTGTGTTTTGGTTTATCATGAAGGTGAGACATCACCAACCATACAATGCTTATGCTGGTTCATACTGTAAATTGGCAGCCAGCCAGCGGGTGGCTGCGGTTACGCTCATGCCCTTGCGCTGGGCGTAGTCAGCCACCTGGTCTTGTCCGATACGCCCCAGACCAAAGTAAGCGGCGGATGGGTGGGCAAAGTAGTAGCCGCTGACAGCGGCGGTGGGGAACATGGCGTAGTTTTCGGTGAGGTGGATGCCGGCATTCTCCTCCACCCGTAACGCCGCAAACAACCCTTCCTTCTCCGAATGGTCGGGGCAGGCGGGGTAACCGGGCGCGGGGCGGATACCGCGATACTGCTCCTGGATCAACGCCTCGTTCGGCAGCGCCTCACCGGACGCATAGCCCCAAAACTCCCGCCGCACCCGCTCATGCAGCCGCTCCGCCAACGCTTCCGCCAGCCTGTCTGCCAGCGCCTGCGCCAGGATGCGGCTGTAATCGTCATGGGCAGCCAGAAAGCGGTCAGTCAGGTCGGTCAGGCCAATGCCGGCAGTCACCGCAAACATCCCCACGTAATCGGGTACGCCTGTCCCCGCAGGCGCGACAAAATCCGCCAGGCACATATTGGGCCGTCCCGGCGGCTTCTCCATCTGCTGGCGCAGCGTATGAATGGTCGCCAGCCGCGCCGCGCGCGATTCGTCCGTATACACGGCAATGTCGTCGTCTTCCACGCTGTTGGCGGGAAAGAGACCAATCACTGCTTTAGCCGTCAGCCATTTCTCGCTGATGATACAGTCCAGCATAGCCTGCGCGTCGCGGAACAGGTGGCTGGCGGATTCACCCACGACCGGGTCTTGTAGGATATGGGGATACTTACCCGCCAGTTCCCAGGTGCGGAAGAAGGGCGTCCAGTCAATGTAGGGGCGTAGTTCAGCCAGGTCATAGTCGGGGAAGACAGTAATACCAGGGCAGCGCGGCGGCGGCGGCTGGTATTGGCGCCAGTTAATCTGAAATTTGTTCTGGCGCGCGATTGTCAGTGGAATCAGGCGTTTCTGGGCGCGTTTGCCGGCATGTTGCCGCCGCAGCGCCTCATACTCCTCCTGTACTTCCGCCGTTAACCCTGGGCGCTGTTCTTCGCTCAACAGCCGCGCTGCCACCCCCACCGCCCGCGACGCATCCACCACGTGGATCACAGGCCCCCGCTGATAGCCAGGCGCAATCTTCACCGCCGTGTGAATTTTGGACGTGGTGGCTCCGCCAATCAGCAGCGGCAGGTCAAACCCTTCCCGCTCCATTTCCTGGGCCACGTGCCGCATCTCTTCCAGCGATGGCGTAATCAGCCCGCTCAAGCCAATAATATCCACCTGCTCCCGCCGCGCCGTCTCCAGGATTTTGGTCATGGGCGCCATTACCCCCAGGTCAATCACCTCATACCCGTTGCATCCCAACACCACGCCCACAATGTTCTTGCCAATGTCATGCACGTCCCCCTTCACCGTTGCCAGCAAGATTTTACCCTGGGAACCGTTCTCCGCGGAAACCCCGCCTGCGGCTGCCTTTTCTGCTTCAATAAAGGGCACCAGATAAGCCACCGCCTGCTTCATCACCCGCGCGCTCTTCACCACCTGCGGCAGGAACATCTTGCCCGAACCAAACAAATCCCCCACCACATTCATGCCGTCCATCAACGGCCCTTCAATCACCTGAATGGGCCGGGCAAACTGCTGCCGCGCTTCCTCCGTGTCCACCACAATATAGTCGCTGATACCTTTCACCAGGGCGTGCGTTAACCGCTCCGCCACCGGCGCCTGCCGCCACACCAATTCAATCTGCGCTTCCTGCCGCTCCCCTTTCACCGTTTCCGCCAGCGCCACCAGCCGCTCAGTCGCATCCGGGCGGCGGTTAAACAATACATCTTCCACCCGCAGCAGCAGTTCTTTATCCAGTTCCTCGTAAATGGCCAACTGCCCCGCGTTCACAATGCCCATATCCATGCCCGCCTGGATGGCATGGTATAAAAAGGCGGCGTGAATGGCTTCACGCACCGTCTCATTACCGCGAAAGGCAAAGGAGATATTACTGACGCCGCCGCTGATCAGGGCGTGCGGCAAATGCTGCTTGATCTGGCGCACCGCCTCCATATAAGCCAGCCCGTACTCGTTATGTTCCTCAATGCCGGTGGCAATGGCGAAGATGTTGGGGTCGAAGACAATCTCCTGCGGTGGA
>JAGVTM010000066.1 GCA_019136785.1 Chloroflexota bacterium
CCTTTACAAAATGGGCATTTGCGGGCGCGTATGCGCCCGCAAATGCCCATATAACCCGGCGTCAGCCCCCCCCCCCGCGGGGCTGACGCCCACCACTGTGGCAAGGGACAAAACAACAAGCTTTCCCTTACCGGGCTGAATTACACACGTTACCTGCCTGCGCAACAGGCAGGTCATTACGAAAGCTTCTTCCAACGCGCCAACCACCCCACGCGCCCGCTGGCTTTCTGGATCCGCTACACCATTTTTAGCCCCAAAGGCCGCCCGGCGGACGCCGTTGGGGAGCTATGGGCCATTTTCTTTGACGGCGAACGCAGCCAACACACCGCCGTCAAACAAGAATGGCCCATGGCCCAATGTCACTTTGCCCGCGACCAGTTTGCCGTTCAGGTGGGGGAGTCTGAATTGGGCCCCCTGGCATTGCGCGGCGCTGGCGCTGCCGGCAATCACGCCATCGCCTGGGATTTGCGCTATAAGGGGGAACAACCGCCCATCCTTTTGCTGCCACCCAACTTATACGAAGGCGGCTTCCCCAAAGCCAAAACCCTGGTGGGGCTGCCGCTGGCTATCTACAGCGGCGAACTGATTGTAGATGGGCAGACAATTTCGGTTGATGGTTGGGTGGGCAGCCAGAACCACAACTGGGGCAGCCAGCACACCGATTTGTATGCCTGGGGGCAGGTCGCCGGGTTTGACAATGCGCCCGACAGCTTTCTGGAAGTAGCCACCGCCCGCCTCAAGTTTGGTCCCGTGTGGACGCCCCCGTTCACGCCCCTGGCGCTGCGCCACGGCGGGCAGGACTATATGCTGACGGCTTTGCCGCAAAGTCTGCGGTCGCGCGGCGCGTTCACCTACTTTCGCTGGACGTTTGCCGCGGAGACCAGGGCGGTCAAGATCATGGGCACAATTTCCGCCCCCCCTGAAGCTTTTGTTGGTTTGCGCTATGGTAATCCCCCTGGCGGCAGCAAGCAGTGCCTTAACAGCAAGATCGCTGCCTGTGAACTGGTTGTGCTGGACAAGGAGAGTGGGCAGCGGCAGTCGCTAACCACCGCGCACCGCGCCGCTTTTGAGATATTAACAGACGACGCTGCGCATGGCATTTCTATACAAGTGTAGAGGCTTTCGCCAGATATACCCCACCACGTTGAGAATAATCTTAACCCGTTGCCTGAGCGAGGGTTAGTAATAGCCTTCATCCGCGTGAATCAGCGCCCCATTTCAGCGTGAATCAGCGTCCCATCTTGTTTTTGGGGTGGTTTGGAAGTGGTGCCACTGATCACTCGCCGCTGATCACTGTCTTCAAAGGAGTTTTCATGACAGCCTTTCCCGTAACTGCGCGCAACCGCGTGCGCCGTTTACCAGCGCGCAGCGCCTACGACAAAGCCGCTATCTACCCCATCATTGACGAAGCCCTCATCTGTCACGTTGGTTTCGTGGACGAGGGACAACCCTTTGTCATCCCCACCATTCATGGTCGCCAGGAGGACACGCTCTTTTTACACGGAGCCAAAGCCAGCCGCCTGCTTAAGGTCGTGCAAAGCGGACAGCCCGTTTGCATCACTTTTACTCTGCTGGATGGGTTGGTGATGGCCCGCTCTGTGTTTCACTCTTCCATGAACTACCGTTCGGCGGTCGTGTTTGGCGTTGGGCGGGTATTAGAAGACCCGGCGCAAAAGCTGCACGCGCTGGCTGTAATCACCGAACACGTAGCGCGGGGGCGCTGGCAGGAGGCGCGGCAGCCCACAGAGCAGGAGCTAAACGCCACAGCTATTGCGGCGCTGACAATTGAGAGCGCCTCGGCTAAGGTGCGCAGCGGGCCCCCTGTGGACGATGAGGAAGATTATGCGCTGCCCATTTGGGGTGGGGTGCTGCCGCTGCGGCAGCAGGTAATGGAACCGGCGGCAGATGGGCGGGTGAAAGAAGGGGTGGCAGTGCCGGCATCTCTCCGCCACTACCACCGCTAATTCAAAGCACGTAGGGGCGTATCGCATACGCCCCATTAATCAACTAACGGCCCGCCAGGAATGCGGCAAAGGTCTGCTCATACGTCGCCAGATCGGCGGGATTGGGCAGCAGCGCCGCCACCTGGCTCATGTTCAGGGGCTCCTGGTTAGCCAGATAATAGGTGATGCCAAATGCCGCCAGCGCCTCCCCAGGCGTGAAGTTGCAATGCTCATACCGGTTAATGGGCATGTTAAAACGCATGTCCCGATTGCCCGCCATGCCCAGCTTGTGTCCATACAACGGCTCATGCCAGTACGGCACCTGCTGGTCTTGCAGCGTATGCAGCGTCACCAGCGGGATTTGCAGGTCGCCCGTCGTCTGGTAATTCTCCAACTCGATCAAAGCCGCCTCGTCCGCTGCCACCCGCTGCACCGACAGATTCATCAACAAATCGTTGTCTGACCCTCGATACCAGCGCGTCATGTTATCAAACGGGTTGCCGCCCAGTTTCTCGTTAGCGTCGTTGGTGGCAAAGACGTTGTACCACAGCGCATCTTCCACGGATGTCTCCAGCGAGCCAAGATAGTCATTGGCATCGTGGGGCATGTTTGTGATCGTGACTAGCTGGTCCAATAAGCCGATATTTGCCTCATCAAAGACCACAGGGTAGATCTGATCGATCCAGATACTATCCCAGTTCTTAATCACTTCAGGCGGGATATTGGTCGGATCGTCCCCTAACAGCGCCCCCAAATCAGGGTAGAGGTAGTTGAAAATGACGCGCACATCCCCAAAGAAGTTAATTTGCCGCTGGAAGTTCCCAATCGGCCCGCACATCGCTGTGCCTGCGGCAAAGATGTCTGGATTCTGCTCCGACAGCAACGTGGTGATAATGCCCCCTTCGGACGCGCCAATCAGGAAAACGCGCTCTGGCGCGCCTTCTTGCGCCGTGTAGATGTTCACCAGGTCCAATATGTCAGCCATGCCTTGCAGCACCGCCAGCCCGTTGACGCTGTAGCTGGTGGTGGCAAAACCAAAGCCCAGGGCGTTGGTGATGTCTGGGATGCAGAAGCCGTCAA
>JAGVTM010000071.1 GCA_019136785.1 Chloroflexota bacterium
GGCGATACCCGCAAATTAAAGTTAGCAGCTTTATGCCAGTTTACGCTGTCTGGTCCCCCCATCGTCTATTACGGTACGGAAGCGGGTCTGTCACAGAATCAGGATTTGCGACACGCGGATGGCCGGGTGGTGATGGAAGAGTCGCGTCTGCCCATGATCTGGGGCGACGAACAGAATAAAGAGATGCTCGCGTTCTACCGCTGGCTAATCCATTTCCGCCGGCAGCACCCGGCGTTAGCCTACGGCGCGCGGCAAACCGTTTATGTGGATGACGCCGTCTATGCCTACACCCGCGCCAACGAAACGGAGACGATTCTGGTCACGCTCAACCGCAGCGACCAACCCCGCCAGATTACGCTCCTCAACCAGCCGATCTCCCTGGAACCCTGGGCAGGCGACCTGCGCGTGTTGGCAACCAGGAAATTGCCGGCAGAAGGAAGAAGGGACGCAGATCAGGCAGATTAGCCGCGAATTTCGCAGAGTTTCATGACTAAAAGAGGTTGAATCTGCGTCTTTGCGCATTCCCCGCCCCAGGTTTGCTGCGGGTATCACCCCATTAAATCGTGGCAATCTCTTCAACCACATATCAGTTCCATAAAACAGGGAAAGCGGACGCATCGTCCGGCAGCATCGGCGCCGGGCAATTTTGGGCGCGTCTGCGCCCAAAATTGCCCATAAAAATGGGTGTCAGCCCCGCCTGCGGCGGGGCTGACACCCACCACGATTAAGTGCAGCGCTACCGCACCTGCCCTCACGCTCTTTGCGCCCTCACGCTCTTGGCGTCCTTTGCGTTCTTTGCGGTGAAATTACAAATGGGACAAAAAATTGTGCAGCAGTTGCTGCCGGCATTACCCCAAATGCCCTGGCCCACCAACCCCCATACCACCCCCCTGGGCGCGCAAACCTACCAGGTCAGTATGCGCAAAGCGGACGATTACGCCTATGAAGCCAATCCGCAGCCGTTAGCCGCCGCCCTGCGCGTCCTGCAAACGGGGGATTCGCAGCCGTATGCGTTTGCCGGCATCGCCTACGTCCTCATCACCGCCGCCCGCGCCGATGACGGCAGCTATTACCAGCCTGGCTTAGACGCCGCCCTGCGCTGGATTGAAAAAGCCCAGGAAACCGCGCCCGATAACCTGGAGATCAACGTCCTGGAAGGGCTGGTCTACATTCACAGCCATCGCCTGGCGGACGCCCGCCTCATCCTGGACTATCTGACCGCCCAGGACGTGGCGCACCCCCTGCTGCTGCGCGCCGAAATCGCCTACTGGGCGCACCAGAAAAACGTGCCCGAAACGGTGCGCTGGTATGAGAAATTGATGGCCCAAACCACTACCGGGCTGCTGCGCATAGCCCTGAACAGCCAACTGGCTGACTTTTACGCCAGCGTAGAGGAGTGGGCGCAGGCCATCGCCGCCTACCAGCAAAGCGTGCGCGTGCAGCCAGAGGACGCCGTGCTCTGGCACAAACTCAGCCTGGCTTACCTGGCGACCAACGACCTGGACAACGCCGCCGCCGCCAACCAGAAAGCCCTCTCCCTGAGCAACCTCCCTGCCGCCCAAGAAACAGCCGCCGCCATCAAATCCCGCCAGACCCCCACCTCCCGCCTACGCCAACTCTTCAACCGCTAACCCCTGAACAGTGGACAGTGATCAGTGGTCAGTGGTCAGTGATCAGTGCCACTGTCCACTCACCACTGCCCACTCACCACTCACCACTGTCCACTCGCCACTCCATATTCGCCCCCAACCCCTGCATCGTCTCCACAAATCCCGGAAAGCTGTCCGCAATGCTGCCGGCATTTTCCACCACCGTCTCCCCTTCCGCCGCCAGCGCCGCCACGGCCAGCGCCATCCCCAGCCGGTGGTCGTCATGGCTGTCCACCCGCGCCCCGCGCAGTCGCTGCGGGCCTTGAATAGCGAAGCCATCCGCCCGCTCCTCCATCACCGCCCCCATCTTCGCCAGTTCCCCCGCCAGCACGCTGATCCGGTCCACTTCCTTCACCCGCAGCTCCGCCGCATCCCGCACCACCGTTATCCCGGCCGCCTGCGTCGCCGCTACCGCCAGAATGGGGAACTCGTCAATCGCCCGCACCACCATCTCCCCGCCAATCTCTACGCCTCGCCAGGCGCTATGCGCCATCGTCAGGTCAGCCACAGGCTCGCCCGCGCCCGCCGCCCGTTCCGCCGTCACCGTTACCATCGCGCCCATCGCCGCCATCACGTCCAGAATACCCGTGCGCGTGTGGTTCACGCCCACGCCTGTAAGCGTCACCTGGGAGTGGGGAACCATGCCCGCTGCCGCCAGCACAAACGCCGCCGAGGAGATGTCTGCCGGCACGTCCAACTGCAGCGGCTGCAAAGCAATCATCTGCGGCGGCAGCGTCACCCAGCCATCCGCCTCTGGCAAGTGCAAGCCCATGTGCCGCAGCATCCGCTCCGTGTGATCCCGCGCCGGGCCCGGCTGGTAGACGGCAGTTTCCCCCTGCGCGTACAGCCCCGCCAGCAAAATGGCGCTCTTCACCTGGGCGCTGGCTACGGGCATCTCGTAGCGAATGCCCCGCAGCGGCGCAGGCTGAATCGCCAGCGGCGCTCGCCCATCCTGATCGCTGATGGCTGCCCCCATCTGGCGCAGCGGCGCGGTGACGCGGCGCATGGGGCGGCGGCGCAGTTGCGGGCTGCCATCCAGCACGCTGGCGAACGGCTGCCCGCACAAAATACCCGCCAGCAGCCGCAGACAGGTGCCGGCATTAACGCACTCCAGCGGCTGGTCTGGCGGCTGCAAACCATGCAGACCCCGTCCGCGCACCAACAACTGCCACGACTGCGACGAGATGGGCTGCGCTGTTATGTCCACACCCAACGCCCGCGCCGCCGCCAGCGTTGCCCGCGTGTCCCCTGCCGGCAGCCAGTGACGAATGGAACTCTCCCCCTCCGCCAGCGCCGCCAACATCACCGCCCGGTGGCTGATAGACTTATCCCCCGGCAGCAGCGCCGTCCCCGCCAGCGGCGTCTCTT
>JAGVTM010000103.1 GCA_019136785.1 Chloroflexota bacterium
GCGCCAACCAAGCCGGGCGTTTAACAATCTGTTTATTGCCTATGCCCGCGCCTTTAACAACGCGACGGGACGAACTGGGGTGTTGTTTGAGACTCCCTTTCATCGTAAACATGTGTCCAATGACGCTTACTTCCAGATACTCGTTGTTTACATTCACCGCAACCCGGAGAAGCACGGCTTTGTTGATGATTTCCGCAATTGGAAGTGGTCATCGTACAGCGCCATTCTTTCCGACAAAGCCACGCAATTGCAGCGGGACGCCGTCTTAGCCTGGTTTGGCGGGCGTTCCGGTTTTGTGGAAGCGCATTATGAGTCTGGGGAGGAAATGTTGTTTGCAGATTGGTTCAATCTGGAAGATTGAACCAATCCAGGTAGAACAAGATTGAACCAATCTTAGAGATTGGTTCAATCTCATAGCTTATGGCGAAAATGGCGCAACTGAGTGAAAACGAAATTGAACAACTGGCTATCGAACGGCTGAAAGCGCAGGGGTACGCTTACCACTACGGGCCGGACATCGCCCCTGATGGCTATGCGGCGGAGCGGGGCAGCTTTGGCGACGTGCTGTTGTTGGGCCGCTTGCAGAAGGCTATCGCGCTGCTCAACCCGTCCGTGCCCGCCGCCGCCCGCGCCGACGCCGTGCGCCAGGTGCAGCGGCTGCATGCGCCTGACCTGACCGCCAACAACGAAACCTTCCACCGCCTGCTGACCGAAGGCGTGCCTGTCGTTTACCAGCAGGATGGCCACCCTCGCGGCGACCTGGTCTGGCTGCTAAATTTTGCCCACCCCGAAAACAACGACTTTCTGGTCGTCAACCAGTTCACCGTCATTGAAAACAACGTCAACAAGCGCCCCGACGTGGTGTTGTTCGTCAATGGCTTGCCCCTCGTCCTCATCGAGCTAAAAAATCCCGCCGACGAAAATGCCACCATCCTGACCGCTTTCAATCAGGTGCAAACCTACAAAGCGACGATCCCATCCCTGCTGGCTTACAACGGCCTGGTGGCGCTGTCGGATGGGCTGGAGGCGCGCGCCGGGTCGCTGTCTGCCGGCTTCAGCCGCTACCTGGCCTGGAAAACGGCGGATGGCCTGGTGGAAGCCTCCGCCCTCGTGCCGCAGCTAGAAACGCTCATTCGCGGCTTGCTGAACCCCCACACCTTGCTAGACCTTATCCGCTACTTCACCGTCTTTGAAAAGAGCAAACGGGAAGACCCGCACACGGGTATTGTCACTGTGGAAACGGTGAAGAAAGTGGCTGCTTACCACCAATATTACGCCGTCAATCGGGCGGTTGAGTCCACTTTGCGCGCCGTTAACCTGGACAGCCTGGAGCCGTTGGGCAAGGAATCTCCCGGCAACTACAACCTGCCGTCGGTGCAAGAACAGCCGCCAGGCGACCGCAAAGCAGGCGTGGTCTGGCATACGCAAGGCAGCGGCAAGTCGCTTTCGATGGTGTTTTATGCCGGCAAGATCATCCAGATGCTGCGCAATCCCACCCTGGTGATCATCACCGACCGCAACGATCTGGACGACCAGTTGTTTGATACGTTTGCGGGATGCCGGCAACTGCTGCGCCAGGACCCGGTACAGGCTGACAGCCGCGCTCACCTCAAGAGCCTGCTCAAAGTGGCGGCGGGCGGCGTTGTTTTTACCACCATTCAGAAGTTCCAGCCGGAAGAAGGCAACGTCTACGAAACTCTCTCTGAACGGCGCAACATCCTGGTCATTGCCGATGAAGCCCACCGCACCCAATACGGCTTCCAGGCTAAAACACTGGACGAAAGGGACGATGCCGGCAACGTCACGGGCAAGAAAGTCGTTTACGGCTTCGCCAAATATCTGCGCGACGCCCTGCCCCAGGCTACCTTCCTGGGTTTCACGGGCACGCCCATTGAATCCAGCGACGTCAATACGCCCGCCGTCTTTGGCAATTATGTGGACGTTTACGACATTGCTCAGGCTGTGGCCGACGGCGCTACCGTGCCCATCTTCTATGAGAGCCGGCTGGCAAAGATTGAGCTGTCTGATGCCGGCAAGCAGCTCATCCGCGACCTGGACGCGGAACTGGCGGAAGAAGACCTGACCATCTCCCAGCAGGCGCGCGCCAAATGGACGCAGTTGGAAGCGCTGGTGGGCAGCGAAGAACGGCTGCGGAACGTGGCTCAAGACATCGTGGCTCACTTTGAACAGCGGCAAGGTGTTTTTGCCGGCAAAGGCATGATCGTGGCCATGTCCCGCCGTATCGCCGCCGACCTGTACGGTGAAATTGTGGCTCTGCGCCCGGAATGGCACAGCGAGGATTTGAGCAAAGGGGCTATCAAAGTCGTGATGACTGCCGCTTCCGCCGATGGGCCCGAAATCGCCCTTCACCACACCAACAAAAGCCAGCGCCGCCTGCTGGCGGAACGGATGAAACACGCCGACGATCCGCTCAAGCTGGTTATCGTGCGCGACATGTGGCTGACCGGCTTCGACGTCCCCTGCCTGCACACCATGTATATTGACAAGCCCATGCAGGGGCACAACCTGATGCAAGCCATCGCCCGCGTCAACCGCGTCTACCATGACAAGCCGGGCGGCCTCATCGTGGACTATCTGGGCATCGCCGCCAACCTGAAAGAAGCTCTGGCTTTCTACGGCGACAGCGGCGGCCGGGGCGATCCCGCTCAGGCTCAGGAGCAAGCCGTTCTATTGATGCTGGAAAAACTGGAAGTCGTCTCGCAATTGCTGCACGGCTTCCCCTATCAGCCCTACTTCCAAGCCAGCGCCGCCCAAAAATTAGCCATCATCCTGGCTGCCGAAGATTTCATCTTGCAAGGTCTGGAAGATGGCAAACGACGCTACATCAGCGAAGTAACCGCGCTGTCTCAGGCTTTCGCCCTGGCTATTTCCCATGAAGACGCGCTGGCTGTCAGAGATGAAGTCGCCTTCTTCCAGGCGGTGAAAGCCCGCCTGGTCAAGTTTGACAGCAGCGGCGCGGGGCGCACGAGTGAGGAGTTAGACTCTGTGAT
>JAGVTM010000008.1 GCA_019136785.1 Chloroflexota bacterium
AGCGAATGCGCACATGGTTGACGTATTGTGAATAGACGCGGCGCAAAATCTTATGGTCTGCTTCGGAATCTGCTCCCACCACCACGCGGTCCGGGCGGCGGGAGGCTTCCACGGCGTTGCCCTGCGGCAGAAACTCGGGGTTGGAAGCGACGCCCACATTGGGTACGTTGTGCTCCTGAAAGACCTGCTCCAGCAGCCGCGCCGTGCCAATGGGCACGGTGCTCTTGTTGACCACCACCACCCGCTTCTGGTTCTGGCGGCTGGCCAGCAGTTCCGCCAGGGTGTGGGCGGCATTCATGTAGTAGCTGAGGTCGGTGGAGCCATCCCATTTGGGCGGGGTGGGCAGGCAAAGGAAGATCACGTCTACGCCTTCAATGACGGCAGCCAGATCCGTAGTGAAGAACAGGTAGCGGCCCAGGCTTTCGTTGATGGCGCTGACCAGGCCCGGTTCGTTTACGAAACGTTCGATTTCTTCCCGTTCCCCTGTCTGGTAAGCGGCGATTTTTTCTTCGTCAATGTCGTAAGCGATGACTTCGTGGCCGTATTCGGCGCAGATGGCGGCGTGGGGCAGTCCCACGTAGCCAGTCCCAATTACAATGATTTTCATGATTTACTCCCGTAACATGTGAACAGTCAAGATGGGTTCAATCCCAAGATTACCCCATCTGGCATAATGTTGTAGTTGTTAATTTTTGCACAATGGCATTATTGCCCAAATTGGCGCGAAGTTCAAGACCTGCTGGAGATCAGGATTTCGCAGATTTCACAGATCAGGTTGGCTTCACCGGCGACATCTTGATTCATTGTCCGGCAATGAGCAGCCCGCTACTGGAAGCAGCCCGCTACTGGAAGCAGCCCACCGTTTCAGACAGCCAACATCTGGCGGGCAGCGCGGCGGCCAATTTCGACGGCGTAGTTCGTGCCCCGATCCCAGGGATACACCTGGCTCATGCTGGCAAAGTAGAGGCCAGGCAGGGGCGTCTGGATGGGCGGGATGTTTTGCGAATGGTTGACGGTGGGCACGGGCTGGGCGTAAGGGGTGCGGAACAGCCAGCTTCGCCGCACCCAGTCGGGGTGGAACGCCGCGTTGAACTTCGGCAGATAGCGCGTGAACAGCGTTTCCAATTCTGCCGGCATCATCGTCATATACGGGTGGTCGGGCGTCACATAGTCGCCGCAGTAGACGATGTGGTCGCCGCCATAGTGGGAGTTGTCCAGATAGTTGGTGTGTTCCACCAAAGCCAGGAAGGGAATTTCATTTTGCAGCTTGTCGGGCGAAGCGGCGGGAATATTTAGCCAATAAGTACCATCGGTCAGCAGTTGCTGCCGCAGCGCCAGCACCAGCACCACCGCGCCAATGCTTTTCAGGTCTAGCAGCCGGGCGTGGTACGCTGCCGGCAGTTCCGGCGCCAGCCGCGCCAGCAGCGCCGGGGAGGTGGTCGCCAGGCATTGGTCAAACGAGGCCACGCCGCCATCCACGTGCAGCGCCAGCCGCCCATCCGTCTGCGGTTCAATGCGGCGCACCGGGTTGTTCAGGTGAATTTGCCCCCCCCGCTGCTGCACGGCGGCGGTCAGGGCGTCAACCAACGTCTGAAAGCCGCCCACGAAGGATCCCAGACGGAAACTGCGCGCCGCCAGCCGGGCCCACATCCAGGCCATGGTCACTTCCTGGTAGTAGGGGCCAAACTTGTTAATCAGGGCGGGTCGCCAGGTGGCGTGATACACTTTGCGCCCATACCAGCGCGTCATCCAGTCGTCTGCCGTATATTTTTCCAGCTTGCGCCAGACTTTGGTGTAGCGCAGGAAAGCGGTGACGGCGCCAAAGCGGATGAAGCTGATCAGGTCTAGCGGCGGATAGCGCAGGATGCGCAGGAAAGAGTCAAACGGATAAATCTGCCCCTTGTAGTAGAAGGAGGTGGTCGGGCGGGGGAAGAACAGCTTGTCGCGGATGCCCAGTTCTGCGACTAATTGGATCATCTCTTTATCTGACTCGAAGAGGTGGTGGTAATATTTTTCCAGATGCCATTCCCAGGCCGGGTCGCGGAAGCCGGCAGCCAGACCGCCGGGGTGATCGCTGGCTTCGTACAGGGTGACCTGGTTGCCGGCATGCAACAAATCATAAGCCGCGCACAAACCGGCAATGCCGGCGCCCACAATGCCAATGTTCATGCCTGCGCCCCCCGATTCGCCGTTTGCACGGCCCGACCAAAGTCAGCCCAACTGAACCCTTCGCGCAGCATATAGATCATGCCTAGCAGCGTAATGGGCAGCCACAAAGCCGCGTGCAGCACCAGGGTATAAGCGGTAGCGATGACGGGCGGCACGCCATACAACTTCAATACCTCAATGCCGGGTGTGTCAAATGTGCCAATATAACCGGGGGCGGAAGGCAGCGTGGTTGCCAGATTGACCACGCCATTCATCAGCATCAAAGCGAAGAAGCTGACCTGAAAATCAAAAGCGTGCATCACAAACCAATACTTGACCGTTTCCAACAGCCAGATAACGAGCGAAGTGACAAAGATCATGACCACGTTGCGGAAGCTGCGCAGCGATTCCAGCCCATCCAGAAAGCGCCGGCTAAAGCCCAACAGCGGCGCGCGCAGGCGAACGGGCAGCAGCCGCGCCGCTAACCACTCCAGGATGAGATAGGCGCGTTCGGGCATGGCTGCCAGGGCAAAGAAGACCAACAGCGCCGCAAAAAAGGCGATGCTGGCGACAATAACCAGGCTGCGAATGCTGTCGCTGGGCAGAGGGGCAATGGGCAGCGCCACAAACACAAATACCAGCATCACCAGGCCATCGAAGACGCGCTCCACGATGACGGTGGCCAGGCTGGCGCTGACAGGGACGCCCTCCCGCTGCCGCAGCACGTAAGCGCGCAGCAGTTCGCCCGCGCGGAACGGGTAAACGTTGTTGCCCATGTAGCCAATGACTACCACAGGAAAGAGACGGCGCAGCGATACGCGCTTGAGCGGACGCAGCATATAGTCCCAGCGCCAGGTGCGC
>JAGVTM010000529.1 GCA_019136785.1 Chloroflexota bacterium
GGATGAACGAAAATGAACCGATTATTTATCTTAATCCTGTCCGCCCTTTTTCTTTTGCTGGTAGGGTGCAGCGCCAACGGCGGCAATACCGCCAGCAGCAGCGGCGCGCTGTCTACCGATTATGAAGATGCGCTGCCGGCACAATCCCAACTCATCGTGGGAACCCTGAAACTGGCGGACACCGAACTGGCAGTAGACGCTGCTCAGGCTGCCGCCCTGGCGCCGCTGTGGCAGGCGGTGCAGACGCTGAGCCAGAGCGAAACCACCGCCGCCGTCGAACTGGAAGCCTTACTCAAGCAAATCCAGGAAACGATGAGCGACGCCCAGGTGCAGGCAATTGCGGACATGAAACTGACCAGCGCCGACTTACAGACAACGATGCAGGAAGCGGGCATCGGCTTCCGTCCGGGCAACCTGGGGCAGGATGCGGATCAGGCTGAGGGTGTAACTGGCAGGCCGGGCTTTGGTTTTCCCGGCGGCGGTAACATCGGCATGGCTCCGCCCATAGAGGGCGGCGGCGGGCCTCCTGGCGAGTTTGTCGGTGGGCTGGGCGCGGGCGGCGCCGCCTTGACAGAGGAAGAGCGAGCCACTCGCGTCGCCGAACGGTTGGAGAGCGAGGATGGCGACGCCTTGAACGCCATGATGAGTCAGGCCATTCTGGCTGGCTTAATTGAGCGGCTGCAGGTGACTGCCGGCATTCTCGACGAATCCGAAATGACCACCAACCGTCCCAATCAGGCGTTTGGCGCGGTGCCCGGCTTCCTGCCCCTCATCAGCGAAACCACCGGTATCAGCGTGGAAAATCTGCAAACGGAAATGGCGGGCGGCGCCACCCCGGCTGAAGCCATTACCGCCCTCGGCGGCGATCTGGACGCCGTGCGCGCCGCTTTGATTGAATCGCTCAGCAACCAGCCCAATGTACAAAATGCTGAGCAGCAGGTAGACGACTTTCTAAACGGCGTTTTTGGGCGCGTGGGCCCGATGTCCACGCCCACCCCCACACCATAGGCTTTACTGTTTTTCGCCCACGAGCACAATGTTTGTGGGCGGAAACGGCAGCGGCTGCAGCCCGTCGTGGCGGCGGCGAAACAAGGCTACTTTGCCTTCCCAGCGATTCTGTGCAATCCAGGGGTTCGTGTAAACGCGCGAACCCCTTTCCGGGTCATTTGGGTCTTCCACCACCCGAAAACCCGCCGCGCGCAGCGCCCCCTTCCACTCCCCGAAATCCCAAAAAGCGAACTCCTCGTTCAGTTCGCTTTCCCAATTGTTCACGTAATCCTTCTTGCTCATGAACTCCGCCGCGTCGCGCAGCGACAGAACTGCGTAACGACGCCCGCCAATCAGTTCCTCCTGGTACGCAATCGCCGTCCCCATCTCCCGCCGCCCATCGGCTCTCATTTCCGCCAAAAAGTCGCGGGCAAAGCGGCGAAAGCGGGCATAGGTGGAGAGGCGGCTAAGATGGAGTTGCAGAGCGGCTGGCTCGTCAAAATGGGCGAAAATCGCCTCATTGCTCCCGTCCGCGTCGTTTAGCCAGAGCAGAACCTCTTGCTCCTTATCTGCCGGGCCCACCACGTCGCGGATGATCAGGCGACCGCCTGCGCGCGCCTGGCGATATTTCAGGGCCAGATAGGCGTGAACTGTTTCTGCCTGCTGTCCATATGACCACAGTTCATGCACGGTTGAGTTGCAGATGGTGGTGTCAATCGAACCATCCTGAAACAAGGGTTGGGTGATGTTGCGTTGGTGAAAATGCACAAATGCGCCGCCAAATTCGCCTGCCCGTTGTCGCTCGCGGGCGCGAGCAAGGAATTCGCCCGTGATTTCAATGCCTATAAGGTCGGAGTCGGGAAAGTCGCGGGCAATGGGAACCAGCAAAGCGCCGTCGCCGCAGCCTTCATCCACGATCTTGCCGGGCAGAATGGCCGCGTGGATGTCGGCGTACTTCAGGGCAATGATTTCGCTGTGGCCCATGAGGAAGGCGTAGGAGCTATAGTCGCGGCTGGCGGTCAGGCTGCCGGCATCGTTCAACAGCGGATCGCGCCACAATCGCCAGATACGGCGGGGCACGTCGGGGAAGTCACGCCACAGTTGGTAAGTGGTGGGGGCCAGGTCGGCGCAAATGCCGGCATCTTCCCCCCACGCCTCCCCCTTCTCCACAATCCGCTGCAATAATTGGATGGGCGTGTATGGCTGCGCGGGATGGGCGTTTTCTGCCGGCAGCACGGCAAACCCCAACCGGTCGAACAGAGCTATCACCTCTGTCGTCGAACTCAACACCACGCAGTTCTGCGGCGTCAGCGCCAGGTTCCCCTCCGTCTGCTGCTCGATCTCCTTCAGCACAATTTCGGCAAAACGCGGCGTCGGCGCATAGTGCGGGATGCCCAAAATGCGGCAGGAAACGCCCAGAGGCGTCAACAGCGTCTGCGCCAGCCGGTCTACGCCAATGGCGCGCACGTAAAACGGGATAGGGTTATAGCGGGCGTTCTCCTGGTTAGCCGACGTTACCGCAAAGATCACCTGCCTGATGGGCTCAGCCGCCGCCGGCGGCTGCCGCCAGAAAGACAGCGATTCCAGCGGCGCAGCCAATACCTGGCGCAGGTAATCCATCTGGAAGGTCGTATGCAGCAAATGGCGACCAGGAAAAAGCAGAAAAGTCATCGCATTATCACCAGGCCCAGCGTGCAGCCGTCCTATTACAGTGTGAATTTCTGAATTCCATGCCAACGCGCTGTGTCCGCAATATAATCCATACGGGCATTATTGTACTCTGCCCCCACAGGCAGGTCACAAGATCCATTGTCACTAACAACCCTGGAGGTGCGACGCGCTTGCCAGCCAAAGCGCATGTCGCCCGCCCGCTGCAATCCATTTACCCTGAGGAAGATATTCTGGCAATGAACTGGCATCTCATCGAAATAGACACCGCACTCCGTGAATTGCAATCAGACTCACAGCACGGTTTGAGCGCCGCCGAGGCGCAGGCGCGCCTGGCGCGGTACGGGCATAACGAACTCGTGGAAAAAGGCGGTCGCACGCCGCTGCACATCCTCTGGGAGCAGGTAACGGCTACGATGGTCTTGATCCTCATCGCCGCCGCCGTCCTCGCCGCTCTCTTGGGCGACGGCAAGAACGCCATAGCCATCTCCGCCATTGTCATCCTGTACACCCTGCTTGGTTTTCTGCAAGAATACCGCGCCGAACAGGCTATCGCCTCTCTGAAACGCATGGCCACGCCCAACGTGCGCGTCATGCGTGATAGCAAGCTAGTCGAAATGTCTGCCAGGGAACTGGTCCCTGGCGACATTTTGTTGTTGGAAACGGGCAACGTCATTCCCGCCGATTCTCGCCTGCTGGAAAGCGTCAACTTGCGCATACAAGAAGCGGCGCTGACGGGCGAGTCCGAACCGATCCAGAAATTGACAGAGGCTTTGCATGGCGAGAGTCTGGCCCTGGGCGACCGGCGCAACATGGCTTACATGGGCACGGTCGTCACGTTGGGGCGGGGGAAGGCGGTGGTCACAGCCACAGGTATGCAAACAGAGCTGGGCAAAATCGCTAATCTGATCCAACAGACGGGCAGCGAACAGACCCCACTGCAGCGTCGCCTGGACCAGTTAGGCAAGCTGTTAGCAGGCGTGGGTATAATAATTGCCATACTCGTTTTTCTTCTGGGCTGGTGGCGGGGGGATGAAATCCGCAACCTGTTGCTCACGGCGGTCTCTGTGGCCGTGGCCATTGTGCCCGAAGGGCTACCCGCCGTGGTCACCATCACGTTAGCCCTGGGCGCGCAGCGCATGTTGAACCGGAACGCGCTTATCCGCCGCCTGCCGGCAGTGGAAACGCTTGGCTCGGTTACTGTCATCTGCTCCGACAAAACAGGCACGTTGACCGAAAACCGCATGAGCGTGGTTGTGCTGGACATCGCGGGTCACGAGCTAGACCTGACAGAAGAAGTAAAAGGGGACTCCATTCAAACCAGCCGCAGTCGCGGCATCCCCGTGCAGTCGCCCCTCTCCTTCCTGGTGTTGGGGGGAGCGTTATGCAACGATGCCGGGCTGATAGATGAGGGCAACAACAACTACCGCACGGTGGGCGACCCCACCGAAGGGGCGCTGGTGGCAGTGGCCGCCCGCCTGGGTTACTGGAAATCCACCCTGGACGCGGAGTTTCCCCGCGTGGCGGAACTGCCGTTTGACTCTGAGCGCAAACGCATGACAACGGTTCACCAATTGCACCAGGAGCGGCTGGAGACTCTGACCGGGGCTGGCGTGAGCGACGGGAATTACATTGCTTTTACCAAAGGCAGCGTGGACGGTCTGTTGGACATCTCCAGCCGCGTTGACGTCCAGGGTCAGATTGAAGCCCTGGACGACGACTGGCGGCGGCGCATTGAAGCGGCTAACGAAAGGTTTGCCCGCAAAGGTATGCGCGTCCTGGGCGTGGCTTATCGGCTGCTGGATGAGGCGCCTGACCCGCTGCCTGCCGGTTGGGAGAGTGAGCTCATCTTTGTCGGTCTGTTCGGCATGATAGACCCGCCGCGCGCTGAAGTGCGGGAAGCAATTGGCATGACCAGGAGCGCCGGCATTCGCACCGTCATGATCACCGGCGACCACCCCCTCACCGCCGCCGAAATTGCCCGCCAGTTGGGTATTTCTGAAGATGGGCGCGTGCTGACGGGCAGCGAACTGGATCGGCTGTCTGCCGAAGCGCTAAAGGCCATTGTAGATGAGGTGCATATCTTCGCCCGCGTCTCGCCTGAGCATAAATTGCGGATTGTGCAGGCGCTGCAAGAGAATGGGCACATCGTTTCTATGACGGGCGACGGCGTCAACGATGCGCCTGCGCTGCGCCGCGCCAACATTGGCGTGGCTATGGGTATTACAGGCACAGACGTATCCAAGGAAGCCGCCGACCTGGTGCTGCTCAACGACAACTTCGCCACGATTGTGGCCGCGGTACGCGAGGGGCGCACCATTTACGACAATATTCGGAAGTTCGTACGCTTTTCCGTTGCCGGCAACCTGGGCAAAGTACTGGTGATGCTGTTGTCCCCATTCCTGGGCAAGCCCACTCCCCTGCTCCCCCTGCAACTCTTGTGGCTCAACCTCCTCACCGACGGCTTACTGGGACTGGGCATGGGCGTGGAACCTGCGGAGAAAGGCACCATGCGCCGCCCGCCCTATTCACCACAAGAGGGCGTATTTTCCCAGGGGGGCGGCTGGCAAACGGCGGGCGTGGGCGGGCTAATCGGCGTGCTCGTGCTGGCTCTAGGGGCTTGGGCTTACTTCGGCGGGCGCGCTAACTGGCAAACCCTGGTATTCACGTCGCTGGCATTTGCCCAGATAGGGCAGGCATTGGCTACCCGTTCCAGCCAGACTTCATTGTTCGCCATAGGCTTGCGCTCCAACCCACTAATGCTGGGCATGGTGTTATTGGTAATCATTCTACAATTGCTGGTGGTCTACCTTCCGCCATTGCAGTCGTTTTTCAACACCTCCCCCCTGTCGCTTTTAGATCTGGGTATTGCCCTGGGAGTCGGCTTGATTGTGTTTGCCGCCATTGAACTGCAAAAGAAGCGAAACTACTAACCCTCTCGTAGGCCCAGCTTGTCAAACCCTTGTCAAACCTGTGTTGCCTTCGAGCAGGCTGTCGCCGCCTTCTGGCGGCGCGGCAACGGGCATCACCATCAGCGGGGCGGGTCTCGAGCAATCAGGGCGACGAAGGCTAACAGAATGCACATCTGGAACGGGGTTATGTGGCGGGGTCGCGCTTGCTCCCCCCTCTCCCTGGTGCTAAACTAGCCCCATGTCGCAAGCCCTCTATCGCAAATGGCGACCGGCTCGCTTTGAGGAAGTGGTCGGTCAGGAACACGTGACCCGCACCCTGCAAAATGGGGTGGCTGCGGGGCGGGTGGGGCATGCCTTTCTCTTTTGCGGGCCGCGCGGCACGGGCAAGACCACATCGGCGCGGCTGCTGGCGAAGGCAGTCAACTGCCTGCACGCGGACGCGGCGCAGCGTCCATGCAACGCCTGTCACGTGTGCCAGGCGATTAACGAAGCTCGCTTTCTAGACCTGATTGAGATTGACGCCGCGTCTAACACAGGCGTAGACGATATTCGCGATCTGCGAGATAAGATTAACTTCTCGCCTAACGAGGGGCGCTTTAAGGTTTACATCATTGACGAAGTGCATATGCTGTCTACGGCAGCGTTTAACGCGCTGTTGAAGACGCTGGAGGAGCCGCCGCCGCACGCCAAGTTTGTGTTAGCCACAACGGAAGAGCATAAAGTGCCGGCAACGATCAAATCCCGCTGCCAGGTATTCCACTTCCGCCTGTTAACGGCGGCGGAACTGAGCGAGCGATTGCTGTGGCTGGCGGACAAGGAAGGGTTGACGATTGAGCCGCAGGCGCTGGCGTTGATTGCCCGCCAGGGCGCAGGCAGCGTGCGCGACGCCGAGAGCCTGCTGGATCAGTTGGTGACGGCGCCGGGCGATACAATCACGCTGGAGCGGGCGCAAAAGGTGCTGGGCACAGCGGCGACGGCGACGGTATCCCAATTGACCGAGGCCTGGCTGGCAGGGGATGGCGTGGTGGGTTTACAGGTGATCCATCAGGCGTTGGCGGCGGGGGCAGACACGCGCCAACTGGCGCGGCAAATGGTGGCTTATCTGCGGGCGGTGCTGCTGCTGCACGCATCGGGACAGGCGTTCGACGTGGAGATGCCGGCAGAAATGCTGCAGCAAATGCGTTCTCAAGCTGAAAGAGCCGACCGCGCCGCCCTGATCACGGCTATCAAGCAGTTTAACCAGGTAGCCAGCGCCGCCGCTTCTGGCTGGCAGCCGCAGTTGCCATTGGAACTGGCTTTTATTGAACTGCTGCCCGAAGTGGGCGGCAGCGTGGCGCGGCGCGAAACGCCGCTGCCCACGCCGCAGTTTACCAAACCCACACCCGCAGGCCCGCCTGCGTCCGCAGTTGCGCCTGCATCCGTCGGTTCGCCTGCAGCAACGCACCGCGAACCGCCAGCCAGTTCTGCGCCGCCGCCGTCAGAAAAAGCCATGCCCCCTGCGCCAGAGCCAGAAAGGGTGATGGAGGCGGCTGCGCCGCTGCCGGCAGCGGCGAAAACGACTGCCGCCGCCCCGCCATTGACCCTGGTATCCGTGACCAGCCATTGGCCCCAGGCGATGGCCAATATCAAGAAAAAGAACCGGAATCTAGGCACACTGCTGACCATGTGCCAGCCGGTGGCCGTGGAAAACGGCATCCTGATTCTGGGTTTTGAATATAGCACGCTCAAAGAGAAGTTTGACAACACGCCGCACGCCCAGGAACAGGTGTCGGACGTGCTGAGCGAACTGCTGAGCGTGGTGTGTCCTGTTCGCACCGTGTTGAACAGCCAATACCAGCCTCCCCTCTTTGTCACTGAAGCCGAAATCACGGCTCTGGCAGACGAACTGGGGGGCGTGGTGCGTGAAAATTAGGAGATTGAATCTATGGCAAAAAAACGCCCCTCTTTCCATGGTAAACCCAAAGGGCCCAAGCAGCCTAGCGCAGCCAATATGCTGTCGCAGGTGCAACGCATGCAAGAAGACATGAAGGCGGCCCAGGCTTCTTTATCTGATGAGATAATTGCCGTCACAGCAGGCGGCGGCGCTATTACGATTGTGATTACGGGACACCAACGGGTGCAATCCATTACCATTGCCAAAGACCTGATTGACCCCGAAGACCCGGAGATGTTGCAAGATATGCTGGTGGCCGCCGTCAACAGCGCCATTGAACAATCCCAAACCATGGCGGCGCAAAAGATGGAAGGCATCACAGGCGGCATAGACCTGGGCGGGCTGGGCGGTTTGCTGGGCGGCATGTGAGTGAGAGGACAATATGGCGGGCAACGTTTTACCCCAACCTGTACAGCGTTTAATTGACGAGTTTGCGCGTTTGCCCGGCATTGGCCCCAAATCGGCGTCGCGCCTGACATTTTATCTGCTGCGCGCTGCCGACGAACACGCTTTTGCGCTGGCTGAAGCCTTACGCGATCTGAAAGAGCGCACGCATTTCTGTTCCATATGCTTTAACATCACCGAAAAAGAGCCATGCTTGATTTGTCAGGATGCCGGCAGAGACCAAACCCTTCTCTGCGTAGTCGAAGAGCCGCTAGACGTGGTAGCCCTGGAGCGCACGCACGCTTTCAATGGGCGTTACCACGTACTGCATGGGGCCATTTCCCCCGTCGAAGGGATTGGCCCCGAAGATCTGCGCATTGCCGAACTGGTGCAGCGGGTAGAGCAAGGCGGCTTTAACGAAATCATCATCGCCACCAACCCCACCCTGGAAGGGGACTCGACGGCCCTTTATTTGCAGCGCCGTCTGGCAGGTCATGGCGTCAAGTTGCGCAGCCTGGCGCGCGGGCTATCTGTGGGCGGCGACCTGGAATACACCGACGAAATCACCCTGCGGCGGGCGCTGGAAGGGCGGCAAGATTTACATTAACCGCCGGTCAACTGCATAAGAAGTTCAACTTTTTTGAGAAGTTGAACTTCTGGTGAGCCGCTATTCATCATGAACCCATCGCTAATCACGATTGACGGCAGTCAAGGGGAAGGCGGCGGTCAGGTGCTGCGCACCTCCCTGACGCTGTCTGCTCTGACGGGGCGACCGCTGCGGCTGGTGCATATCCGCGCCGGGCGCAGCCGCCCTGGCTTGCGCCCGCAGCACTTGACGGCGGTGCGCGCTGTAGCTGCCGTGTGCGCGGCGCAGTTGCAGGGGGACAAGATTGATTCGCAGACATTGGAGTTTCACCCCACCGCGCCGCCACAGGCTGGTCGCTACCAGTTTGACGTTTCCGCTGCCGCCCAAACCTTCTCTGCTGGCGCGGTCACCCTCATTTGCCAGGCCATCTTGTGGCCGCTCCTCTATGCCGCCGCGCCTTCCCAGGTGACGCTGCGCGGCGGCACATTTGTGCCGTTCAGCCCGCCTTACCATTACCTGGCGCACGTCGCCCAACCCGCCTTTGCCCGTTTTGGGGCGCAGGTAGCCACTGAATTACAGGCGTGGGGCTGGATGCAGGCGGGCGGCGGCGCAGTGCAAATGACGGTGACGCCCACCACGCGGCTGCACGCCGCGGCCTTTGTACCAGAAGCGACCACGCAGATTTCCGGGGTGGCCGGGGTGACGAATCTGCCGGCAGATATTGCCCAACGCATGGCTCGCCGCGCTCACAATTTGCTGCAAGCCCTGGGGTTCCAGCCCCACGTCCAGCCCGTGCGCGAAACGGGCAAAGGGCCTGGAGCAGGCATTGTCCTCTGGCTGCCCGGCGCGGGTTTTAGCTGCCTGGGGCGCAAGGGGTTCCCTGCCGACCAGGTGGCGGAAACCGCAGTTGCCCAATTACGCGCTTTCGTGGACAATCGGGCATCCGTTAACAACCCCCTGCGCGGCGGCGGCTGGCCTTTTGCGGTGGACAAATATCTGGCTGACCAACTGCTGATACCCATGGCCCTGGCCCACGGCACATCCAGTTTCACCACGAACCAAATCACACAGCACACCCTGACCAATGCGGCCCTGCTGCAACAATGGCTAGACATACCGGTGCGCATTGAAGGCGCATTGGATCAGCCAGGGCGGGTAACCGTGACGGGCGTTGGTTTTACCCTGGCGTAGTAACCATGCAGACCTGGCAGGTCTGTCGGGTAATTTCCAGTCCTGGTGGGCACAGAGACCTGCCAGGTTTCCCGACGACAAAGATTAAGGCGAGGGGTTTGGAGCAGGGCGGGCAGGATGCCCGCGCTACTCATCACGATATGTTTGAAATCATCTTTCTGGGAACTTCCGCTTCCAGCCCATCAGCCCATCGCGGTCTGTCGGCGCAAATGGTGCTGCACCGCCAATACCGCTTCCTGGTGGATGTGGGCGAGGGCACACAGCGCCAAATCCTGCAAAGCGGGCTGGGTTTCAAGCGCCTGGATAAGGTGCTGCTGACGCACGGGCACCTGGACCACATTCTGGGCCTGGGTGGGCTGGTGTCTACCCTCAGCCGTTGGGAAACCCTGGATAAACTGGAAATTTACGGCGGGCAGACCACCCTGGATCGGGTGGGAGACCTCATTTTTCGCGTGGCTTTGCGCGGCGCGCGCCCGCCCGTGACAATCAATCTGGTTCCGCTGCACGCCGGCATGGTCATCCTGGAAGACAATAAATTTACCCTGTCGGCTTTTCCCGTCAGCCATCGCGGCCCCGATTGCTATGGCTTTCTGTTCACCGAAAAATCCCACCGTCCATTTCTGGTGGACAAGGCGGAAGCGTTGGGTATTCCACCCGGGCCAGAGCGGGGGCGACTGGTTCAGGGACAGAGCATTACCCTGACCAGCGGTCAGGTTGTCCACCCTGACGATGTGTTGGGCGAGGTGATCCCAGGCGTCAAATATGTGCACGTGGGGGACGCCGGCGAAACGGAGGATTTGCTATCCGTTTGCCAGGAAGCCGATGCCTTGACGATTGAATCCACTTACCTGGACGCCGACGCCGCAATGGCGCGGGAGTTTGGGCATCTGACTGCGGCGCAGGCAGCCCGTCTGGCGCGGGATGCCAACGTTAAGACCTTAATCCTGACGCACCTTTCACGCCGTTATTACGAGCGCGTTATCAAACAGGAAGCGCGCGCCATTTTCCCAGACACCTACGTGGCGCGTGACTTCGACCGCTTCCAGGTAACGCGCCATGGGGCGACGCGGTTACCCCGCGGGCAAAACGGGGCGTGGAATGGGGAAGCCGAGGAATAAAGAGGATGTCTATGAACGCACGACCGATTACCTTTTTGTGCCTGGCGAGCGAATTGAAAGGAACGCCGTTTCTGATCGAGGCTAAACGGCAGGGATGCCGCACCATTCTGGTGGTAGCCGAAGCGTATGCGCAGGCGGCGTGGCCCTGGGACAGCATTGACGAACTGTTCCGTATGCCCGACCTGTCACGCCGACCCGATATTATTCATGCCATCAGCTATCTGGCGCGCGCGCACCATATTGACCGCATTGTGGCGCTGGATGATTTTGACGTGGAGACGGCAGCGGATTTGCGCGAGCATTTGCGTATTCCGGGCATGGGACACACCACGGCCCGCCATTTTCGGGATAAGCTGGCGATGCGGGTGACGGCGCGCGAGAAAGGGATTCTGGCGCCGCCGTTTTCGCCTTTGTTCAACTATGACGATTTACGCGCTTTCATGGCGGAAGTGCCGCCGCCCTGGGTGCTCAAGCCGCGCTTTGAGGCGGGGGCCATTGGCATCCGCAAGGCGCATGAGGCGCAGACGGTGTGGCGGGCGCTGGATGAATTGGGGGATAAGCAGTCATTTTATCTGCTGGAGCAGTTCGTGCCCGGCGATGTGTACCATGTGGACGCCATTGTGTGGGAGCGGGAAGCGGTCTTTAGCCGCGCCAGCCGTTATGGGCTGCCGCCGATGGCGGTGACGCACGGAGGCGGCGTGTTTAGCAGCCGCACGCTGCCCGCCGCTGACCCGGAATCGCAGGCGCTGGTGGGCGCAAACCGGGCGCTGTTGGCGGCATTGGGCATGGTGCGCGGCGTGGCGCACACGGAGTTTATTCGCAGCCAGGCGGATGGTCGTTATTATTTTCTGGAAACGGCGGCGCGAGTGGGCGGGGCTAATCTGGATAAGATGGTGGCGGCAGCCAGCGGCGTGGATTTATGGGCGGAAGCGGCGCGGCTGGAGATTGCGAACGTGCGCGGCGAGCCATATGCCGCGCCTGGGGATAGGGGGGAGAATGCCGGCATTC
This sequence comes from Chloroflexota bacterium, assembly GCA_019136785.1. Lineage (GTDB taxonomy): Bacteria > Chloroflexota > Anaerolineae > Promineifilales > Promineifilaceae > JAGVTM01. The sequence goes on from JAGVTM010000529.1 coordinate 11,788, forward strand.
TCGCCTGCCTCTCCCGTCAAGAATGGCCCGACCTGTCCACTTACAACGATCCCGAAATTGTGTGGCGGCTGCCTAAGCCGTACCATGCCGGCCTCATTGTGGCTTCGCCTGCGGCGGCGCGCGTGGCACAGCTTATCAACGCCTACGCCGAACGCTTTGCCCGCGACTTTCTGGCGGTGGCTCCCCCCAAAGCGCCCACCCGCGTTTAGGATAAGAATTTACCGCCAAGACGCAAAGAACGCGAAGATACCATGTAGGTCGGGCATCTTGCCCGACCTACATCCATACTGGCGAGGGGCCGGCTGGAAGCCAGCGATCCCTTTACTCTTCTTCACGCAAGAGCAATGATCTCTCCCATGCCAGCACTTTCGGCATGGGCAGCGCGGATGGCGGCATAAGCAGGAGAGGTGACGTCCAGCGCGGGATTGGTGTGGTTGAGGTGAGTGAATAAGAGGCGAGTGGAAAAGCGGCTGGCGAAAGCCAGCGTGTCGGGAATAAGGGGATGGGCCACGGGCGGGCGGCCCCCCAGTTCGTCAGAGCTGTAAAAGCAGCCATCTACCAGGGCTACATTTGCTTGTGGAAACCAGCAGGCCGCTTCGGGCCAAAGTTGCCAATCGTCAATGTCTGGCGCATACAGCAGCGATTGCCCTGGGCCCTGCACGAAGAAGGCAAAAGTGCCTGTGCGCGTTTGCCCTAGCAAATCAATCAGGGGCGCGGCAGCATAAACAGGTAAATCCTGCACAAACATACCTTCCGGCCCCAGTTGAGGCAGCCCGCTGATGTGCCCCATGTGGGCATGGGTGAGAAAGAGACCGTCTGGCTGGCGCAGGCGGTGGGGGCGCGTGGGATGGGGCCCAAGCCAATCAGCCAGATAGTTGAGTTGGTGCTTGATGTTGGGGGTGGCGTCAATAAGCCAGACGCGGGCGGGGGTGGCGCGGGCGTCTACCAGTCCCAGGCAGG
>JAGVTM010000328.1 GCA_019136785.1 Chloroflexota bacterium
ATCCCCCAACCCCCTTCCCCCTAAAGGGGGAAGGGGGCTTTTCGGAGAGGGCGTGGGGCGCGTAGCGCCCCTCGCCCTACAGTACCCCTTCCCTGGCAGTGGGCGCGCGATTACCCGATTCTTAATGTCCAACAAGACTTTTATAGTCCAAGTGGAAACGCAATGGGCAGATTATAGCACAGGCCGAAAACGTCTGTTAGCCTGCGCCGCCCTGGTTTGGTAGAATCAGCGCCACCATGTAGGGCGGGTTGCCAACCCGCCCCTAACCAATCAAATACTCCCTTGTCATGAGAGATATGTCATTCCGAACCCTGAGCTTGTCGAAGGGGAGGAATCCCAACACCTTCGGAATGACATAAACCAGTCGCGGAGCAGTCATGGCCTCATCTGATTTGAGCGAACAGCAGCGGCAGACAGCTTTATCCCGCCTGCTGCACGTCTTATCATCCACTTCCTCCCTGGTGGCGGCCGGCGCGGCTGCCGGCGCGATTTACTCTCTGTACCCTGGCGACCCCGCCGCCCTCATAGCCGCTTCCCCCATCCTGGCCAACCTGGTGACCACCATTGGCGGAGATGTACTGGCAGACATGCTCCTCAAAGTCGCCCGCCAGAAAAATGCCTCTCCCGCCGCCACTGAAAAAACGGTAGCCGCCGCCCTGGCCCAACGCGAGCAGGCGTTAGCCCGCCTGAGCGATTTACCCACCAAGCGCGAACTCTACCGCGTCCTCAGCTTGCTGGATGAAAAACAAGACCAGCGCTGGCAGCAGCTCCTGGCGCAGAGCGCGGCGCATGGCAGTCTGCTGCAAGAAGTCTTACAGGAAATACGCCGCCTGCAGCCGGCAGAGCGGATTATTGACCACGCTACCGCCCCTGACCCGGCGCTGGCAGCCGCCTGGCAGATGCAGCAGCAGGCATTGCTCAACCGGATCAAGCCGCTGCTTTTCTTGCACATCTGGAGCATCGGCGAACGGCAGGCGCTGTTAATGGAAGCCCTTTATCCGGCGCACCTGTGGGTATTGGAGCAAATCAAAATAGACGGAAGCCCCGCCGATTTCTTGCCGCACTGCTGGCACACGCTGGCTGAAGGCGCAGCCGACGGTTCCCTGATTACGCTGCTGCTGCACACCCTCAAAATGCGTTTTGGCGGGGACAAACAGGCGGAGATTGACGAACTGGCCGCCGCCTGGCGGCAGCTTTGCGCCGTTCGCCCCCTTGCCGCCGCGCCCGCGGTCACAGGCGCAACGCCGCGCCGCGGCCCGGACGAGCGGCAGCCTGTTCTTTTCCTCAGCTACGCCGACGTGGACGCGCCCATCGCCGAACGGCTGCGGGCAGACCTGGCAACCCTGGGTCATGCCTGTTGGACGGAGCGCGCGCCGCAAAAGGGAGACGACGCCTGGCAGGCGGCCACCGCCGTCGGGCTGGGACGGGCGTATGCCGTGCTGCTGCTGGTGGGCAACCAGACTGGCGACGACCTCTGGCAGCGCGTTGAATATCTGGCGGCGCTGGATCGGCGTAAGGCGATTATCCCTGTGCGCGTGCAGCCTGACGCGCTGTTGCCTTCTTATTTGTTGTCTGTTGGTGATTTTACGCCTATTGACTACACGAATTCAAACACTGGCTATCTGGACGAACTGCGCCGCCGTTTGCCGCCGCCGCCGCCGCCGGGCCGTCAGGTCTGGATTGACCAGACGGAGGCGCTGCGCCCGCGGCTGGCGGAACTGCTGTACATGGATCGCCTCAAACTGGCGGAACTGCAGCACGTGGCCCAATACACCCCCCTCAGCGGCCACAGCGCCATCCAGCGCACCGCCGCCGGGCGGCTGCGCCTCTCACCCATAGTCGCCAAACAGGAATATGCCCACACCCCCTGGCAGCGGGAGATGGAGATTCCCGTGGAAACGCGCCGCTTTGCCGACGCCGTGACCGAACTGCAAACGATTCGCCGCGCTGTGCTGCTAGGCGAGCCGGGTTCGGGCAAGACCACCACCCTGTACAAACTGGCTGCCGACCTGATAGATGCGGCCCTGGCGGACCCCGCCGCGCCCATCCCCCTGATGATCCGCCTGGGGCTGTGGACGGACGCCGCCGAATCCCTACCCGCGTTCTTGCAGCGCAGCCTGGGCGTCCTGGGGCCAGACCTGGAATCGCGCCTGGCCTCCGGACGGGCGGCGCTGCTGCTGGACGGCTTGAACGAGATTCCCGCCGCGCAGCAGGCGGCTAAATACAGGCAGGTGGACGACTTCCTGGCGCACTATCCGCGCCTGCCCGCCTGGGTAAGCTGCCGCGAGCAGGATTACCCGCCCGACCGCGCCTTGCAGTTGGACCGGGTGACGGTAACGCCCCTGGACGCGGTGCGCATCCAGGCCTTTATCCACAACTACCTGGACGCCCTGCCCGATTTTGGCGCGGCTGCCGCCGCCGACCTGTTCTGGCAGTTGGCTGGCGCGGCGGCGCGCGAATCCCATGATGAGTTTATGGCAACAGTAGGGGCGAAACTGGCGGAGCCGTTCCATACCTTTTGGCTGGATGATCAGCTTCCTGATAACCTGAAATGGAATTATAACAACTGGGGTTGGCGCAATTGGCGCGAAGAGCGCGCCCGCCCGGCCAGCCTGCTGCTGCTGGCGACCAACCCGTACATGCTCTATATGCTGCTGCAAGTGTACCAGGACAAACGGGCCGTGCCCGCCAACCGCGGGCAGTTGTTTGACTGGTTTGTGGAGCGGCTACTGCTGCGGGAGCATCTCTTTGGCTGGAACGCGGCGGCAAAGGCGGTGATATGGCTGCCGCACGGGGAGGCGCTGTTGGCCGGGTTGACGGAACTGGCTTACGCCATGCAGGGGCAGCGCGGCGGCGACGCCCTGACCGCCCTGCCCCTGGCGGCAGCCGCCGCCATCCTGGACGAAAGACAGCGCTACCAGGCTGCCAGCGCCAATCTGCTGGCTTTGGGCGATGAAGTGCGCTTTACGCACCAACTGCTGCAAGAATACTTTGTGGCC
>JAGVTM010000030.1 GCA_019136785.1 Chloroflexota bacterium
ATGGAAGCCCACGTCTACGCCCATGCCTATCACGAACTGTATTACCTGATCAAAGCCCAGGACCCCACCGCCAGAATTGTGGCGGGCAACATCGTCCAGCCTACTGAACTGCGTCTGCAGTATCTGGACATGATCCTGGATGCCTATCAGGATCAATTTGGCGCGCCGCTGCCCGTGGATGCCTGGGGCGCGCATAACTTCATCCTGCGCGAAGCCCGCTGCGGCGTCATTCCCGACTGTTGGGGGGCAGACATTCCCCCTGGCATCCCCGCCGATACAGGCGAACTGCTGGACATTGAAGATAATGACAACGTAGATATTTTCATTGCCCGCATTGAACGGATGCGACAGTGGATGGCTGATCGCGGCTACCAGGAAGCCGGCCTGCTCATTGACGAATATGGCGTCCTGATGCCCGAAGACCTGGGCTTTCCCCCCGAACGGGTCAATGCCTTCATGGACGCCACCTTTGATTATCTGCTGTCTGCCGTAGACCCGGCTATCGGCCATCCCTACGACGGCTACCGTCTGGTGCAGCGCCTGTCCTGGTATAGCTCTTCTGACGATCCCTTTACCTTCAACGGTCGTCTCTGGAATCCTGCCAACGGCGCATTGACGCCTGTGGGCCAGAATTATCGGGATTACGTGACGCCCCTGCCAGGTGCGCTAGACTATTACCCCGCCAATCTGACGGCGGCGCCAACGGCGGCCGCGCCGGGCCAGGCTGCCGCCGTCACCCTCTCGGCGCGCATTGCCAATCAAGGCAACTTATTGGGACACGGCAACCTGGCGGTTAGCTTTTACCGCGGCAATCCGGACAGCGGCGGCGTGCAGATTGGCAGCGATGTCATCTTGTCTGGGCCCACAGGCTGCGGTGAAACGACGCTTGCCGCCGTCACCTGGCCCAACCCGGCTCCAGGCGCGCACATGATTTACGTTCGTGTGTCTGCCGCTGGCGGTGTGCTGGAAACCAACACTGCCAACAATACCTACAGCCAGACAATAACCGTGCCCTGACCTCGTGCCCGCCGTTGATCCCCGTCTCATTCTCGTCTTTATCTGGATAGCGGGCGTTACAGCGGCGGCTCTCTGGCTTTTGTGGCGGCGGCCCGCGCCGCTGCCGCCCCTGCTGATCGTCTTACTGCTGGCGTTGGCGGTGCGCCTGCTGCCAGCCCTGCTCTTACCGCGCGGCGCGCGGTATGAGATGTCCGTCTTTCGCCAGGCGGGAGAACTGACCCTGGCCGGGGAGAGCGTTTATTTGCAGCGTGTGGCCCACCCTTATTTGCCTTTTCAGCTTTACTGGTATGCCGCGGCGTGGTGGCTGGCGCAGCACGTGGGTCTTTTCTTTGAGTTTTGGGTTAAGCTGCTCAACATCCTGGCGGAGACGGCTATTGTGGGCCTGATTTACCAGGCAGTGCAGCGCCAGCGTGGGCAGCCGGCGGCGCGCTACGCCAGCCTATTCTCTGCTTTGAACCCCGTCACCATTATGGTGTCCAGTTATNGTCCAGTTATCAAGGGCAGTTTGACGCTGTGCCCATGTTGTTCCTGCTGTTTGCCTGGTATGGTTTCACTTATGGTCGAGCGCAGTTGGCGGCGGCGCTGGCTTTGGGAGCGGCTGTGCTGAGCAAAACCTGGCCCGTTTTGATGGTCCCCATTCTTGTTTTGCGCCAGTCGCGCTGGTCAACCAGGCTGCGCCTGCTATTTTGGTCGCTGGTCGTGCCGCTGGTTGGCATCTTGTTTTACGAATGGCTGTTCCCCGGCAGCCTGACGCCGATGCTGCGGCGGGCCGCTCGCGCGGGCTCTATCCCCGGGTGGTGGGGCTATTCAGCCGTGCTAAATGTGCTGGTCACTTTTACGGGTTTTGGCGGCGGCGCCTATGCGCTCCTGAACCAGATGGGCAGGTGGCTCGCTCTGCTGCTGGCTGGCCTGGTCATCTGGCTGATGCGGCGACAACATCCCCTGTATACCTTTATGCTGGTCGTGCTGGTTCTGTTTGCCTTTGTACCCAACCTGGGTGTGCAGGGGCTTTCCTGGATTGTGCCACTGGCCATCATCCTGGGGTATTGGAATGAGTTGGGCTGGTACACAGTAGGCGCAGTGGCTTATATGTGGACGGCTTATTGGGGCATTCACCTGACAGATGGTCTAATGGTGCTGCTGCCCAAATCGTTGGCTCATGCCATTATTCAACTGGCGTCTCTTTTTATCTGGCTGCCGATTGTGTTGTGGCTGGCGCAAGAGGTGCGGCAGCGGGATATTCTGCCGGCATTCTTCCACCCCAACCAACACCTGGAACGGACGGACTCCTGATGGCTGGCTTCCCTTCCCTGACCATTATTGTTGTTAGCTGGAATGCCCGCGCCTTTTTAGGCGACTGCCTGGCTTCCCTGTTAGCCCAAGATTACCCTGCTTTTAAGGTGGTGTTGGTGGACAATGCCAGCACCGATGGATCGGCGGACTGGGTGCGGCGGCAGTTTCCCGCAGTACACGTCATCGAAAACGAGCGAAATGTGGGGTTTGCTGCCGGCAACAACGTCGCCCTACGCCGCGCGGACACCGAATTGGTGGTGCTGGCTAACCCAGATATTACAGCGCCGCCTGACTGGCTGCGCCACCTTATCCTCCCCATGCTGTTCGACCCCACCATTGCTATTGCTGGCTGTAAGGTATTCTACCCCGACAATCGCTTGCAGCACGCGGGCGGCATCATCCGCCCGCCGCTGGCTACCGCCGCCTACCGCGGCGCGCGGCAGCCTGATACAGGTCAATTTGACGTCATGGCTGACGTAGATTACGTGATTGGGGCTGCCCTGGCTATGCGTCGCTCTCTGGGATTATTCGACGAAGGGTATTTTCTCTACTACGAAGAAGCAGACTTGTGCGCGCGGGCGCGCCGCGCCGCGCAGCGCGTCGTCTACGTGCCGCAGGCTTGCCTGACACACGTCGAATCCGCCACCACCCCCAAGGGGGACGCCCTGTATTTACAGCGAATGCACACCAGCCGCTGGCGTTACCTGTTGAAACATTACGACGAGGCTATGTTACTGGCAGAAACAATATCCGCGGAAGCCGCCTGGCTGGCGCAGCGGAACCCTATGGAGCGCCTGGCGGCGGCGCGCGCTTATTGGGAAACGGTGCGCCGCCTGCCCTCAATCTGGCGTGATCGCCTGCGAGATGGGGCTGCTCCCGTGAGCCTCTCCGGGCAGCAGCAAATAGGGGAAGCGTTATGCCATTTGCGGGCAATGGCCTGGGCCGGGGATGAAACCGTCTGGCAGGGTATGCGCCAGCTAATAACGCTGTCCGAACCCGGCTTTCGCTCCAATGTGCCCCTGTTAGGGTCGCTGATTGCCTGCTTCCGCACTGCCTGGGGCAGCGTGGCCGCGCGCTGGTATTTGCGCCCCCTGTTAGAACAGCAAAGCCAGTTTAATGAACTGCTAGCGAATCAGTTGCGCAGCCAGCAAGCACGGCTGCAAATGCAGGCAGAGGAACAGGCGGCGCTGGCGCAGGCCATCGCTGAATTGGCGGCAGAGGTCAGCGTGTCCCCAAAAGCATCCACGCCCGATTAGCCATGCGCGCCAGATTAGAGGGCGTGAGCATGAACACGTTGGTGAACACGATGCTGGCGGAGAGCCTGGGCAGGCGTGAAGCTACCTGATCAGGCTCCCGCGCGTACGTTAGCTCCTTAAACTAATACATGGGCAGGCTGGGATCTATATCCCGCGCCCAGCGCAGCACGCCGCCATCCAGATTCCACAATTTCTTAAACCCATGCTGCTGCAGTTCGCGAATCACGTCGGCGCTGCGCGCCCCGCTGCGGCAGTGGACGACCATTTCGGCGGCGGTGTCCAGTTCGCCCAACCGTTCCAACACCTGTCCTTTGGGTATGAGGAATGCCCCCAGATGTTCCAGATTAACGATTTCCCACTCATGCGGTTCGCGTACATCCAGAATGACCAGGGGATTGCCGGCAGCCAGTCGCTCTTGTAACTGCCCAGGCGTCATTTGCGCCACGCCGTCCAGGTGGCCCTCGTGTTGTCCGTAGAGGCTGTGGTCGTGCGCGGGCATGCCGCAGAACTGCTCATAATCAATTAAGGTCGTGATCGTAGGGTTTTCGCCACAAATAGGGCAGTGGGGGTTCTTCCGCACGCGCACCTCGGTAAAGCTCAGGCTGAGAGCATCGTACAACATCAGCCGTCCGATCAACGGTTCGCCAATGCCCAGGATCAGCTTCACGGCTTCGGTGGCCTGAATCGCGCCGATGGTGCCCGGCAGGATACCCAACACACCTCCTTCGGCGCAGCTCGGCACCAGCCCTGGCGGCGGTGGTTCGGGGAACAGGCAGCGGTAGCAGGGACCCTCTTTCGCGTAGAAAACAGACGCCTGCCCATCAAAACGGAAAATGCTGCCGTAGACGTTCGGTTTACCTAGCAGGACGCAGGCATCGTTGGTGAGGTAGCGGGTGGGGAAGTTATCTGTACCGTCA
>JAGVTM010000415.1 GCA_019136785.1 Chloroflexota bacterium
GTGCCGCTCTGTCAGGCCGGGGTCCTAACCTTACTTCCTCCCAAACAGCGGCAGGCACAATGATTTCGGAAAACAACTGTGGCAGAATGAACTCTAAATTGCCGTTACACAGTAGTATAAGGGGCGAAGCATCAAGAACGATTTTCTCCACGGGCATGGCTTAATTCCTCAGCTAAAAGGTCGGACGTATACTGAATAGCTGATACCTCATACCGGGATAATAAACGCAAGAAATCATACCTGGAGAGACCCACAATCTCTGCGGCTTTATCCTGGCTGATCAAGCCCGTTTCATACCATTTTACAACAGCAGCATATTTCATTTCCTCAATAAACTCTGCTGGAGGCTTACGTAGCGCTGAAAATGCTGAGTCGGGTAACTCTACCGGGTATGTTTTCACACTCATTCGCTGCTCCTTATTCCTTCTTGTATCTTCCAGAACTCTCTTTAGTAGCCGTGCAGCCCTTCGCCCAGGAACATTCAGGCTGACCGTATAGGATTACCTCCGTTGGTCATTCCGGGGTTCCATCTTCTCTATTCTATCATGGGTATGGTTCAAAAACAGCCACTGCGTATTTGCAGATTCGACGCAAAATTGCCATTCCGAGATCTGCCGAGCAATCCCTGCGATCATCAAGTAGAAAGAGATTCCTCCCCCTTCAGCAGGCTCAGCGTCGGAATGACAATTGGGGGTAATGGTTTTGCTACGCCCATTTGGTAGCGCTACACTTAATCGTGGTGGGTGTCAGCCCCGCCTGCGGCGGCAGCCCCACCTGCGATGGGGGCTGACACCCATTTTTGCGGGCAATTTTGGGCGCAGACGCGCCCAAAATTGCCCGTCGCCGATGCCGCCGGACGATGCGTCCGCGCCGGCCGATGCGTCCACGCTCGCTTTGCGGGGCCGGTAGGCGGTTAAAGAGATCACCACGATTTACTGGGGTGTTACCGCCCATCCCAACCAGCAGCATGTTACCCTTTTATACCCTCATCCCTCAGGCGTCCATTGGGTTGGGCGCGGGTTTCGGTGTTGATCAGTTTGCCGTCTTTGAGTTCAAACACCTGATCCACCGCCTCCATCACTTTGGGATCATGGCTGGCGATAACCACGGTGATGCCTGTCTCCTGCACAATGCGACGCAGCAGGGCAATGATGTTGGTTCCCGTAATCGTGTCTAGCTGCCCCGTTGGCTCGTCTGCCAGGATGAGAGAAGGCTGGTTCACCAGCGCCCGCGCCAGGGCTACGCGCTGCTGCTCCCCGCCGGAGAGTTCGTAAGTGCGGTGGCGAGCGCGTTCAGCCAATCCCACTAATCTTAGCGCATTCTGCACGCGCTCGCGCCGCTCTTTGCGCCCTAACCGCAGCAGGCGTAGGGGCACTTCCACGTTTTCTTGCGCCGACAGGTACGGCAGCAGCCCAAAGGTCTGAAACACGAAACCAATCTGGCGGCGGCGCAGTTCAACGCGCTCCGCCGCGGACAGCTCGCTCAGTTTTTGCCCGGCCACAATCACCTCGCCCTCTGTGGGCTCATCCAAACCGGCTATCAGGTTCAGCAGCGTGGTTTTGCCTGAACCAGAAGGCCCCTTGACCACAACCATTCTGCTGCTGGGAATTTCCAGAGTGACGCCGTCTACGGCGTGTACTTCTTCCACGCCTAAGTAGAATATCCGCCGCAGGTCGTGCGTGGTAACTGCCGGCATCTCAGGTTGCCCTTTCGTTGACAGCGTCACCGGGCCATCCTTCCGCTGCCAGAACATCGTTTCCTCCGGTTCTGCCTCCAGGCGCACAATCTGCGACACTTCATCGGGCCACACCGACACATGATCCTTTTCCAGCCGCAACTTCACCCGCCCGCGCATGCCTAAAGATTCCACGTACACCTTAGGCAGTTGCAGCCGCCCCGCCTGATCCATAATCACCCACTCTTCATGCTCCAACTCCCCGTTTTCCATGCGGCGCACGCGGCGCAGTTCCGTGCTGGTGCGCCCATCCCGAATGCCCACCACGCGATTGACGTGGTTGGACACCTTGGGATCGTGCGTCACCACAATGATGGTCGTCTGGTACGCTTCATTCAGGCGGCGCAGCGCCAGGAAAATGCTCTCCGCCGAGGCGGAGTCTACCTGGCCCGTCGGTTCATCTGCCAGCAGCAGCGGCGGATTGTTCGCCAGGGCAATCGCCAGCGCCACCCGCTGCTGCTGCCCGCCAGAGAGGCGATCCGGTCGAAAAGCGGCGCGATCCGACAGCCCTACCATTTCCAGGAGTTCCAACGCCCGTTCGCGCCGCCGCCGCCCATCCTGTTCGCCCAACATCATAGGCATCTCTACGTTCTCTTGCGCCGTCAGGTAAGGCAGCAGGTTGCGCGCCGGCTGCTGCCAGACAAAACCGACTGTTTGTCGCTGGTATTGGGTGCGTTCGTTCTGGTTCAGGTTGAGCAAGTCGTGACCGTCTACCGTAATGCCGCCAGCGCTGGGCGTGTCCAGACCGCCAATAATGTTGAGCAGGGTAGATTTGCCCGAACCCGACGCGCCCACCAGGGCCATCATGTCGCCGCGGGCAATTTGCAAATCCAGACCTTGCAGCGCCACCACTTCCAGGTCGGCTACCTTGTAGATTTTGACCAGATTGTCACAGTGGACAAACAGATTGTTCTGTTCCATTACCGTATTCCTGAAAAACCAATGGCAGCGACGATCCTGTCGCCCTTATTCATCCCCAATACGCATGACGCGGTGAATGCCGGCACGTAACAAAGCCGCCAGCATCAACGCCAACGCCAGGGCATAGACCAGCAGCAGCCCGCCATACAGGGTGAAGACGCTGCGCCAGTTAATGATAATCGCGTGCACAAAGCCGCCGCCAATGGCATCCTGCAAAGCCAGCAGCATAAAAGGACGCATCACGTATGCCAGTCCCAACCCAATCGCCGTGCCGCTCAACACCCCCAGCAGCAAAGTAATGACGCCTTCCAGCGTCAGC
>JAGVTM010000254.1 GCA_019136785.1 Chloroflexota bacterium
CAGCAGTTGCAGCAAGGTGTTGAACACGTCGGTGTGCGCCTTTTCGATTTCGTCAAACAGGACGACAGAGTAGGGGCGGCGGCGCACGGCTTCGGTTAGTTGACCGCCTTCGTCGTAACCCACGTAGCCCGGCGGCGCGCCAATCAGGCGGCTGACGGTGTGCCGCTCCTGGTACTCGCTCATGTCAATGCGCACCATGGCGTCTTCGTCGTCGAAGAGGAACTCAGCCAGGGCGCGCGCCAGTTCGGTTTTGCCCACGCCGGTGGGGCCCAGGAAGATGAAGGAGCCGATGGGACGCTGCCTGTCTTGCAGCCCGGCGCGGGCGCGGCGCACGGCGCTGCTGACGGCGCGGATGGCGTCTTCCTGGCCAATGACGCGGCGATGCAGCCGTTCTTCCATACGCAGCAGCTTTTCAACTTCCCCTTCCAGCAGTTTGCTGACGGGGATGCCTGTCCAGCGGGAAACGATGTCGGCGATGTCCTCGGCGTCTACTTCTTCTTTGAGCAGCGCGCCGCCGTGCTGCAATTCCAGCAGCCGCTGCTCCTGTTTGCTCAACTGCTGGTCTAGTTCCACCAACGTGCCGTAGCGCAGGCGGGCGGCGGCAGCCAGGTCCATGTCGCGTTCGGCTTGCTCAATCTGGGTGCGGGTTTCGTCAATGCGGGCTTTGGTGGCGCGAATGCCGGCAATTGCCGTTTTCTCCGTTTCCCACTGCGCCCGCAGGGCGTTGCCCCGCTCTTGCAGTTCCGCGATTTCCGCCTCAATGACCGCCAGGCGGTCTTTTGAGGCTTTGTCTCGCTCCTTGCGCAGCGATTCCCGCTCAATCTCCAACTGCAAAATCTGGCGATCTACCTTGTCCAGTTCCGCCGGCTTGGATTCAATTGCCATTTTCAAGCGGCTGGCGGCTTCGTCAATCAGGTCAATGGCTTTGTCGGGCAGTTGGCGATCGGTGATGTAGCGATGGGATAGGGCGGCGGCGGCAATAACGGCGCTGTCCTGAATACGCACGCCATGATGCACTTCGTACCGCTCTTTCAAACCGCGCAAAATGGAAATGGTGTCTTCCACGGACGGTTCGTCCACAAAGACGGGCTGGAAGCGGCGCTCCAGGGCGGCGTCTTTTTCAATGTACTTGCGGTATTCGTCCAGGGTGGTGGCGCCAATGGTGTGTAGTTCACCGCGGGCCAGCATCGGTTTGAGCATATTGCTGGCGTCCATGCTGCCTTCGGCGGCGCCCGCGCCGACCATGGTGTGCAGTTCGTCAATAAAGAGAATGATGCGTCCCTCGCTGTCGGTGATTTCTTTAAGCACGGCTTTCAACCGTTCCTCAAATTCGCCGCGATATTTGGCTCCCGCCACCAGGCTGGACAGGTCGAGGGCGATCAGGTCTTTGTTTTTCATGCTTTCGGGCACGTCGCCGTTGGCAATGCGCTGCGCCAGCCCTTCAACGATGGCTGTCTTGCCCACGCCGGCTTCACCGATGAGTACGGGGTTGTTTTTGGTGCGGCGGCTGAGTACCTGGGTGACGCGGCGGATCTCTTCGTCGCGACCAATGACGGGATCGAGTTTGCCCAGGCGGGCCATTTTGGTCAGGTCGCGGCCATACTTCGCCAGGGCGTCGTAGGTGCTTTCGGGGTCCTGGCTGGTGACGCGCTGCCCACCGCGAATGGTGGATAGGGCTTGCAGGACGTTGTCGGGGGTGATGCCGGCATCCGTCACCAACGCCAACGACCGCATCTCGCCCGCCGCGCTGACCAGCGCCAGGAATAGATGCTCCGTGCTGACGTATTCATCTTTCAGCCGCGCTGCCGCTGCCTCCGCCTCGCGAATGATTTGCGATAGTTCGCGCGACATACTGACCTGCGTCGTCGCCCCATATGCCTGTGGCAGCCGCGCCAGCGCCTGCTCTACGGCTGCCGTTAACTGGCGGGCGTTGACGCCAATGCGGTTGACAATCTGTGGCACGACGCCGTCTTGTTGCGCCAACAGCGCCGCCAGCAAGTGCAGCGGCTCAATCTGGCTGTGGTGGCCCGTTTCCGCCAGATTCTGCGCTGCCAGGATTGCTTCCTGGGCGCGATGGGTGTATTTATTCAAGTTCATCTCGTTTCTCCCTTACATCATAAATGACATCAGGGCGCGCCAAAACACACCCCGCTGTACAACTTGAATGATAGGGAGCGTGCGTCAGAATCTCGTTGGTGAAGCGCAAGAAATACGTTAACAGTGGGGTAGCGCATTGGCGGGTAGCGCTGCACTTAATCGTGGTGGGTGTCAGCCCCGCCTGCGGCGGGGCTGACACCCGTTTTCATGGGCAATTTCGGGCGCAGACGCGCCCAAAATTGCCCGTCGCCGATGCCGCCGGACGATGCGTCCGCGCTCGCTTTGCGGGGCCGGTGGGCGGGTAAAGAGATCACCACGATTTACTGGGGTGTTACCACGCTGTTTTGCCCGCGCCATTTTGGAAAATTGCGTTACGGGTTTTTGCCCTGTGGATTAGCGAACCAGTAAGTCGCGCGTGAGGGAGCGCAGGGCGGCGTCGGCAAGCTGGCGCACGTGGGCGTAGTCGGTCAGGTTAATCATGGCGGCGGGGGCGTGTAGATAGCGAGCGGGGACGGCAATGGTGGCTGCCGGCATGCCCACGCCCGCCCGTTGAATGGCGCCTGTATTTGTGCCGCCGCCGCCCGGCTGCCTGATCTGGAAGGGAATGCCCTGCGCATCTGCCGTGCGCAAGATGTGGCTCACCAGGCGTGGGTCTTGTATGGTGCGGCTGTCCATGACATAAACGCTGGGGCCGCGTCCCAGGGCCACGTTGGGGCTGACATCCTTTTCCACAGGCAGGTCATAGGCGGGCGTACAGTCCAGCACCAGCGCCAGGTCTGGTTCAAGGGCAAAGCTGGCAACCTGCGCCCCGGCCATGCCCACTTCTTCTTGCACCGTGAAGGCGGCGTGTAGATCAAAGGGAAAACGTTCGCCGCG
>JAGVTM010000348.1 GCA_019136785.1 Chloroflexota bacterium
TTCCGGCGTCTGGGCGTTGATGTCCAGGCCAATGGGGCCGCGAATACGGTTAAGGAGGTGGGGGGGAATGCCGGCATCCGCCAACCGCTCTCTTCTCTTTGCCTGCGTCCTCTGGCTGCCCAATGCGCCCACGTAAAAAGCGGGGCTGGGCAATACAATTTTCAGAGCCGGGTCGTCAATTTTGGGATCGTGTGTCAGCATGGCTACGGCTGTAGATTGGTTGAGCTTTACCTGCGCCAGCGCCTTGTCGGGCCAGGCCTGAATGAGTTGATCGGCGTGCGGGAAGCGGGCGGCGCTGCCAAAGGCGCGGCGGGGGTCAATGACGATGGTGCGGTAGCCCAAGGCGCGCGCCATGTGGGTCAGGGCCACGGCAATATGCACGCCGCCGACCATAATCAACGTAGGCAGGGGCAAAATCGCCTCTACGAACAGTTCGCACGGCTGCGGCTGTGTCAGGGAGAGGCGGCGGGAGCGTCCCTGTCCTAGCGCCTGCTGCGCGGCAGCTAACGCCTGTTCGCGCAGCGCGGCGGGCAGATTGTCAAAAGCCACGCCGGCGGGGCCCCACACAACTTTTTGTCCCAGCCAGGCGGCGGGCCCGGCAATAACGGTGGCTGCTGCCAGCCCTTCGTCTGCCAGCGTCAGGTTGCGCAAGGCGGCGTAGAGAGGGGGGGCCAATGGCTCCACAAACACGCGAATGTTGCCGCCGCAAGCCAGACCCACGTCCCAAGCCGTTTCGTCGGCTACGCCAAATGTTAGCAACTGGGGCTGACCGCTTTCCAGGGTTTCCACGCCGGCGGCGAAAACGGCGCCCTCCACGCAGCCGCCGCTGACGGAGCCAGCTATCTCGCCTGTGGGCGTCAGGGCCATCTTCGCGCCCACCTTGCGCGGCGCAGAGCCCCACGTTTCAATCACTGTTGCCAGGGCCGTTGGTTGGCCCTGCCAGCGGTCAATGTCTGCGATTACTTCTTGCATGAGTTACCTCTTAGAAAGAGACGCCATGAGCCGCGGCGCGCCCTCAAATGAATGAAGACAGTGCGCCGTTGTAGCCCGATTTTCCAAAACTTGTGGTGAGCGCGGACGGCTGCCGTCCGTAGCCGTACCATCGGGCGGGCGATTTTGGAAAATCGCCCTACATGGATGAAAATTTGTAGCGTGGACAAACTAATAGTTTGTCCTACAGGGTGAGGTCATTTTGGGTGCATGGGCGGGTTGCCAACCCGCCCTACGGCGTTGTTAACGCCTGCTGATGAAGGCTGCGCCGCTGGTGTGGATGGGTTGGCGGCGGGAGGCGCGTTTTTCGTCTAGTTGGGCGAGATGCAGCGCCAGGTCTTCCAGGCTGACCAGATTGTGCACAGGCAAAAAGTCGTCAATGTACGGCAGGGCCGCCTGGATGCCGCGCGTCAGCGGTTCATAGCGCGGCGAACCCAACAGCGGGTTGAGCCAGACCAGGCGGCGGCTGGTGCGCTGCAAGCGGGCCATTTCCTGGCGCAGCAGGTCGGGATCGCCGCGATCCCAGCCGTCGCTGATGAGGAGCACCAGCGCGCCGCCGCGCAGCACGCGCCGCCCCCAGGCGAAATTGAACGTTTTCAAAGCGTCCCCGATGCGCGTGCCGCCAGACCAGTCGGGCACGGTCTGGGAGACTTCGCGCAGCGCCCGATCCACGTCGCGGCGGCGCAGTTGGCGGGTGATGCGGGTGAGGCGGGTGCTAAAGACGAATACTTCTACCCGTTGGTCCAGTCCGGCTGCCAGGCTGTAGAGAAACTGGATGAGCAGGCGCGTATACCGTTCCATGGAGCCGCTGATGTCGGCAATGATGACCAGGGGGCGGGGTTTGATACGCGGCGTCAGGCGGGACCATTCCAGTTGTTCGCCGCCATAGCGAAAATTGCGGCGCAGACTGCGGCGCAAATCCAGCCGCCAGCCGCGCCCCGGCTGCTGGCGACGGGTGCGCCGTTCGCCCAGCTTCCAGACCAGTTGCGCCATTAAGTGGCGCACAGCGATCAGTTCTTCTGGGGTCAGGTCGCCGAAATCTTTGTGGTGCAGCCGTTCGCGGGTGCTGAAGGTGCGGGTGACTTCGATGATTTCTTGCGCTTCTTCGTCGTCCGTGGGCTGCTCTGTTGTCTGCAGCGCGGCGGCGTCTTCTGGCAGCGGCGGCATCACCAGAGTAGGCGGCGGGGTGCGTTTTTGCAGCAGATCGCCCAGGTTTAACTCAATGCTGCCGTCGTCAGGTCTACGCCAGAACAGGTTGAAAGCCTGCTCAAACAGCGCCAGATCGTCGCGGCGGTTGACCAGCAGGGTTTGCAGAGTGTAGTAAAAATCGGGGCGGCGGCCAATTTCCACGTATTGTAGGGCGTTGACTACGTCAATCATGCGCCCCGGATTGACATCCATGCCCAGGTCGCGCAGCAGGCGGCCAAAGAGAATTAAGTTATGGAGGAGTTGTCCGTTTGTTGACCGAATCATGTATGATGCGAGCTTCTCCCTTGACGGTATTACCGCCTTACGGTAATATTTTTTGACATGATTAAGTCCTTCAAGTCACAAGAAAGTGAGAAGGTGTTTCACCGTGTCTTTTCACGTAAGCTTCCACAAGATATACAGAAGACCGCTTATCGCAGGTTGGCCTTTCTGCATTCAGCCAGGGAGTTAAAGGATTTGATGCTGCCGCCATTTAATCAATTGGAGAAACTGCATGGCGAGCGACCAGGTCAGTATAGTATACGGATAAATGACCAATGGCGAATTTGCTTTGTGTGGCAAGATGGCGACGCCTATGAGGTCGAGATTGTAGACTACCACTAAACGAGCGAAGGTAAAAGATGAGAGAAGAACGAATTTCGCCTGTGCATCCGGGCGAAGTCTTGCTTGAAGATTTCCTTAAGCCACTGGGTATCAGCCAATACCGGGTGGCCAAAGAGATGAACGTTTACCCGCGCAAGATTAACGAAATTGTGCATGGGAAACGG
>JAGVTM010000351.1 GCA_019136785.1 Chloroflexota bacterium
CACGTTTTCCAGTTATCGGCGGAAAGCGTCTCACTGACCTGGCTGCCGCACATTCACGATATGGGGCTGATTGACGGCATCTTGCAGCCATTGTACAGTGGCTGCCCTGGCTATTTGATGTCGCCGCTGATGTTTATCCAGCGCCCGCTGCGCTGGCTGCAAGCCATTACGGAGTTCCGCGTGGACCACAGCGGGGGACCAAACTTTGGCTATGAGCTATGTGTGCGCAAAGTGAGCCCAGAACAGGCAGCGCAACTCGATTTAGGCTGTTGGCGTTCGGCTTACAATGGCGCGGAACCGGTACGCGCCAGCACCATCCAGCAGTTCAGTGCTTACTTTGCCCCGGCTGGCTTCCGCCCAAATGCTTTCTATCCTTGCTACGGCCTGGCGGAAGCAACCCTGATTGTTTCGGGGGGGACGGTGGAGCAGATGCCGGCATTTGCTGTCTTCAACAGCGCGGGGTTGGCGCAGAAACGCGCTGATCCGGCAGACCTGGCTGCCGCTGGGGCGCAAACGCTTGTCGGCTGCGGTTGGGTCGTGCAGCGGGATACCCAGATTGCCATTGTAGACTCGGAAACCCACCGCCGCTGCTCCGATGGGCAAATTGGCGAAATCTGGGTTTGCGGCCCTGGGGTGGCTCAGGGGTACTGGCAGCACCCGGAGCAAACAGCGACCACATTTGCCGCCTACACGACTGACACCGGGGAAGGCCCCTTTATGCGCACAGGCGATCTCGGTTTTGTGTATGCGGGGGAACTGTTTGTCGCCGGGCGTATTAAAGACCTGATCATCCTCAACGGACGCAATTACTACCCGCAGGATATCGAAGAAGCCGTTGAAAACAGCCATACGGCGGTGCGCCCTGGCTGCGCCGCGGCTTTTTCTATAGACCGCGATGGCGCGGAGCGGCTGATCGTGGCTGCCGAAGTGCAGCCGACGGCGCAAACGGCAGGCTTCGAAGTAGACATGGCTGTGGAAATCCGCCGCGCCATCCAACGCGCCATCGTGCAGCAGTATGACGTTTTCCCCGATGACGTGGTTTTGCTGAAAGATCGCAGCATTCCCAAAACGTCGAGCGGCAAAATTCAGCGGCACGCCTGCCGGCAGGCGTACCTGAATGGCAGCCTGGAACTCTGGAGTATGTCATGACTGCCAGAATGCCAGACCCACTTTTCCCCCTGACGGAAGAGGAAGAGGCGCTGTTGGCGCTGACGCACCAGGTTTGCCGTCGTGAAATTGTCCCCGCGCGGGCGGAACTGGATGAGACGGGTCGTTTCCCTACCGCTATTCTGGCAAAATTTCGGGAGGTGGGGTTGTTTGCCGGCATGTTTGAAACGGAATACGGCGGTCTGGGACTTTCGCCCTTGATGCCATTCCGCATCGTGGAAACGATTGCCCAATACTGCCTGGGTGTAGCCACGACTTTTGGCGCGTCCACGACGCTGGCAGCGTTGCCCATCAAGTGCGGCGGCACGGATGCGCAAAAGCAAAAGTATCTGCCGGCTCTGGCCAGCGGCGAAAAGTTGGGGGCGCTGGCCGTAACTGAGCCGGACGCCGGCTCGGATGTGCTCAACCTTTCCACCACGGCGGTTAAATCGGGCGACTCTTACATTCTCAACGGCGTCAAGCAGTGGATTACCAACGCGGGACAGGCTGATATTTATTGCATTTTTGCCGGCACAGGCAGCAAAGGCGGTATCTCTTGCTTCATCGTGGAAAAAGAGACGCCAGGGCTTTCCTTTGGTCAGCTAGAAAACAAGCTGGGCATTCGCTGTTCCCATACGCGCCAGGTAGTGCTGCAAGATGTCGTCGTGCCTGCGGAAAACCTGATTGGTTTGAAACCCAATCGCGGGCTGCTGCACCTGCTGCAAACGCTGGCTCGCTCGCGCGCCAGTGTGGCGGCTCTCTCCGTGGGCGTCGCTGCTGGCGCTTACCAGGAAGCTGTCAAATACACCCGCCAGCGGGAGCAATTCGGGCAGAAGATCATTCGCTTTCAAGCCGTGCAGCATTTATTAGCCGATATGCTGGTGAAGATCGAAACAGCCCGCGCCCTGGCTTATCGCGCCGCCCTGTATGCTGTGCAGCAATATCCCGCAGCCAATACATTTTCGGCCATGGCCAAACAATATGCCTCTGAAATTGCTATGCAGGTCACGACAGACGCCGTACAGCTTCACGGCGGCTATGGTTATAGCAAGGAATATCCGGTGGAGAAGATGTTCCGCGACGCCAAAATTCTGGCTATCTACGAAGGCACAAACCAGATGCTCAAGAATCAGATAGGAGACCACATTGTCCGCACTGCCGCCCAAATCGAATGACCCGCAGCGAGAGGAAGAGATTCAGGATTGGTTGATTAACTGCCTGGCTGTCTGGCTGCTGCTCGACCCCGACGAAATAGAGATCGAACAACCCTTTGCCAGCTATGGCTTGACCTCTATTACGGCAGTCACGATGACGGGCGACCTGGAAGATTGGCTGGGGGTAGAGCTTAGCCCCACATTGGCGTATGAATACCCGACTATCGCCGCCCTGGCGCGCCGCCTGGTCGTTGAGGTGCAAAGCTGAGGATGGAACCCATTGCTATTGTGGGCATTGGCTGCCGTTTTCCGGGCGCAAGTGGGCCGCAGGCGTTCTGGGAGATGCTGCGCAATGGGGTGGATGCTATCAGCGAAACGCCGCCTGGACGCTGGTCCGCTTCTTTCTACGATGAAGACCCGACTGCCCCTGGCAAAATGAACACGCGCTGGGGCGGTTTTCTGGCGCAGATTGACCGGTTCGACGCAGCCTTTTTCAAAATCTCACCTGTGGAGGCAGTACAAATAGATCCGCAGCAGCGGCTGCTGTTGGAAGTCACCTGGGAGAGCCTGGAAGATGCCGGCATCGTGCCCTCACGCCTGGCAGGCGCGCCTGTAGGGGTCTTCATCGGCGTTATGAGCAACGACTATGG
>JAGVTM010000041.1 GCA_019136785.1 Chloroflexota bacterium
GGTCGGGGTGGTGCAGGGCGGTGTAGGGGCTTTCGCCCACAGGAATGCCTTGCAGTCCGCCGGTTTGGGCGTCCATGTCAATAGGAGCCTCTGTGGCCAGGTCTACGATTACCACGTCGCTGAGCGTCGGGCGTAAGACGTAAGCCAGGGCGCTAGACGGATTAACGACAACCTGGGTGATTGCCCCCTCCAGGTCTATCCAGCGGCTGTCCCAACTGCCCGTATCCACGAAGTAAAGCATACCCCCGTAATTGGCAGCCAACACGCGGCTGCCGTCCGGCGTGGCGGCTACGCCGCTGAGGTTGCTGCCCACAGCGGGCGTCGCCCACAAGCCCAGGCGGGCCGGCGCGGGGGTAACGGCGGTGGTGAAGGTGGCGCTGACGGCTGCCGGCAGGTAGTTGCCCGCCAGGTCGCGCAGCCCGGCGCTGATGGACAACGTGTAGGCTGTGCCTGGTTCCAGCCAGTTGGCCGGCTGCAGCCAGATGGATTGATTGTTGCTGTCGGTAAGCAGAGTGCCCGTTAGAACGCCGCTGCCGCCAGCTAACTGCACCGTCTGTTCGTTAATGGTAGACAGGTCAATCGCTTCTGATAGGCTGACATGAAGTGGGGCATAAGGGGGCGTTTCTGTCTGCCCGTCATCTGGTTGGATGGCGGTTACCTGCGGCGGCGCGACGTCCGACATATTGGCATTCTCATAAACCAACAGGGAAGCTGAGCCTACGTTAGCCACATAAACGTGCTGCCCGTCGGGGCTAAGAGCCAGACCGTAAGCCGCGCCAGGGGCGTCATGCTGGCTGAGAAGCGTGCCCGTGCGCCAGTGGAAGAGGTAGACGCCATCGTTCTTGTTGCTCACGTAGAGGGTCTCGCCATCTGGGCTGAGTTCGAGCCAGGTGGGGGTGTCGCCCGCGGGAATGCGAGCCAGCGTCGTCTGCAACCGGGTGTCAACAGCGATGAGTTCGTGCGTTGAGGCGGAGGCAAACCAGACCTGGTCGCCGCCGGCAGTCACGACCACATCTTGCAGGCTCCAGGCGAAGTCAGCCAGCAGATGGATCAGATGACCGTCGCTGGCGTCCAGGGTAGACAGGGTGTTGGCAAAGGTGACGTACAGGCGCTGTCCATCGGGGCTGAGGGCGATGCCGTGGGCGTTGTTGTCGGCGGCGGCCACGCCATTGACGGGCCAGCGGGCGACCTCTTGCTGCGTCAGGGTGTCAATGACGGAGATGTCGCCGCTGTTTTCGTTGACCACGTAGAGCAAGGGCTGGTTGGGGTGGTGCAAGGCGGTGTAGGGGCCATCGCCCACAGAAATGCCTTGCAGCCCGACGGTTTGAGTGTCCATGTCAATGGGCGTTTCCGTCGCCAGGTCTATCACTACCACGTCGTTGAGCGTTGGACGCAGGACATAGGCTAAAGCGCTGGCGGGGTTAACCACAGCCTGGGTAATTGCCCCTTCCAGGTCTATCCAGCGGCTGTCCCAACTGCCCGTATCCACGAAGTAGAGCATCCCCCCATAGTTGGCGGCCAGCACGCGGCTGCCGTCCGGCGTGGCGGCTACGCCGCTGAGGTTGCTGCCCACAGCGGGTCTCGCCCACAAGCCCAGGTGGGCCGGCGCGGGGGTGACGGCAGCGGTGAAGGTGGCGCTGACGGCTGCCGGCAGGTAGTTGCCCGCCAGGTCGCGCAGCCCGGCGCTGATGGACAACGTGTAGGTGATGCCTGGTTCCAGCCAGTTAGCCGGCTGCAGCCAGATGGATTGATTGTCATGGCTGATGCTGAGCGTACTGCTGATGACGCTGGCTGCAGCCAGAATGTTGTTTTGAGCCAACTGGACGTTTTCACCGTCAACCGTGGCGCAGTCAATGGCTTCCGACAGGGTGATGCGCACGGGGCCATAGAGGGGGGCCGCCGCCTGCCCGTCGCCTGGTTGGATTTGCTCAACCTGGGGGGGGATGGTGTCCGCTGGATCAGCCAGATGGAAGACCCATAATTTGCTGGTCTGGTTCTTCTCCAGGGCGGCAATGGTGCGCCCGTCGGCGCTTAGGCTGATCCCGCCAAGATGCCCCCCGTCAGAAACTGCCAGTGGCAAATACGCCACCACCTGAAGCGTGACCGCGTCCAGGACGGCGATGCTGTTGGTCGTTTGTCCGGTGACGTAAATGAACCGGCCATCCGGACTGTAAGCCACGTGTTCTGGACGATCTTCCCAGGGCAGCTCAATCACTTTGCGGCCCACAATCAGGTCAAAGACCTGCAGAATCTGGCGATCCAGGTCGGGGACAATAGCTTGACGCCCATCAGGCGAAAGGGTCACTTCCTTGATGGCTCCAGAGGCGATGGGTAAAACCTTTTGCTGAACCCACAAATCAACGTCAACGATGATGAGGGATTGGTTGGTGGTGAAGTAAACCAGTCTGTCGTCGGGGCTGACGGCGATGTCTTGGGGCGGCTGGTTCAGGAACATGGTGCGGGTGACCTGACCGAAGCTGGCGCTGTTGGGGTCTGCGTCTAGTTGATACAGTGCGGCCGGATCGCCAATGCCGGCAACGTAGAGGCGGGTTCCGGCGTGGTTGAGGGCGAGTTGGTACGGTTCGTTCAGGCCGGCAGTGGTGGTCAATATCTGACCGTCTGCCAGGCGCAATACCTGTACGTTGTGGGCATCGAAGTTGAGGACGTAAGCCAGCGCGCTGTCCGGCGAGAAGGCCACGTCGAGGGGGGCGTCGTCTACGTCATAGATATTGAGCACGTCCCAGGCAGCAGTGTCGTAGAGGGAGACGGTATCATCGAACTGATTGGCTATCAGGACGCGGTCGCCGCCGGCGTTAAACACAATTCCTTCGGGGTCATTGCCCGTGATGCGTTCAGCCACCAGGCTGTGGTGTGGGGGGGCAGATTCGACCTGGATGGTGAAGGTATGGGAGATGACGCTGCCGGGCAGATTCAGGGGATTGCCGGCAAGATCGCGCACATCGCCGCCGACGTATAAGGTGTAGGTGTCGCCGGCGGTGAAAGGCTGCCAGGGAACGAAGGCGGCTTCCTGACCGTCATGGCTGACGCCAATACGCCCATCCACGTAGTACCCCTGGGCGGTCTTGACCCACAGCGTGTGTTCGGCGACGCTGCCGGGGGCAATGGGTTCGTTAAAACGGGCCACGACTGGCGTGATGGGCGTATTCAGCGAGCCGTCTGGCAGAAACTGAATGATTTGTGGCGGGGAAACATCCTGGTTGTTGCCCACGGTGAAGCTGACGCTAAAGGTGGCGGTGATCGGTTGGCCCACCCGGCGCCAGAGGGTCAGTGGGCCGGAAAAGCAGTTCACGGTTACCGCCCCATTCCCAAATGCCGGCAACCGCGTCAGGAGCGCCGTTGGCTTGCAGGGTAAAAGTAGTCGAATCCACCGTGGCGCGATCTATCGGGGCATTGAAACGAACGGCAATGCCGCTGTTGGCGGGGATGTCGCCGCTGTTGGGGTCTGGCAGGACACCCACTACCTGGGGATCGGCGGCGGTTTCGCCATCCACCAGATAGGCGAAGCCGCCGCCGGTGTCCAGCCAGGTTGCCAGTTTAAAATAGTCTGCGGCGGTGAGCAAGGTGGTATGGTTGCTGGCGGCATTGATGGCCTCAAGGCGCGCCTGGTGCAGGGCATTGTCGGGGGCATTGCCCGTGAGCAGTTGGAAGAGAAAGCTCTGTCTTGCCTCGCCGTTTACAATGTATTGTTCTGGTACCCGTTCGGGGATGGATTCCATCAGAGCGGCAAATGTGATCCTGTCGCCGCGCAGGTTTAAGCCGCCCGCCGGGCTATCGCCCATGTGGCAGGCCTGGCAGCGGCTCTGGAACAGGGGCAGAACCTGGTCCACAAAGGTATAGACTTCGCCGCGGGTGCGCAGGTCGGTGGCTGCCGGCAGGGGCCCGATGTCGCGCGGCGTGTACGGGAAGGGGCCTTCATGACAGCCGGCGCAAGAACGCACTTCGCCGGGCTGCACCAGGCTCCACACTCTTTCATGCACAATGGCGGCGCCGTTGTGCCCAATCAACTCCCAGGCGGTTGGGCTTTGCGCCAGGGTGGTGAAGACAGCCGTGCCCGATTCGTTGGGGGCGGCGACGCCCAGCACGCGCACCGGTTCAAAAAGAGAGACGCCGGCTAAAATATCTTCGTTGGCGTCGCGCCGGGTCAGGCTTTGGTACACGCGCAGTCCAGCCAGTTGGGCCAGGTCTAAATGGAAGGGGTAGTTGGGGTCGCCTTCTGGCGATTGATCGTCAGGTTGGTTGGAGTCGCCGCGCAGAGTGACGTCGCGCACGACGAATGTGCCCCAATTGCGCTCTGTATCACCTGTTTCTGGCTGGACAGGAGGCAGGCGGCGCGCCCGCACGGGGATGGGGGAGAGTTCATTGAACTCTGGATCGTCGTAGAGGAGGACAGGTTGTTGGGTGGCAATGGCGCGCATGATGCGCACGCGCTGCAAGGTGGGGGTAGCGTCAACGGCAAGCTGGATCAGGTGAGTGCCGGCATCCAGTTCCACGTCAATGCGGAAAGTGTGCGTCAGGCCGTGAATCACGTCGCCGTCCAGGCTCTGCGTCAGGCGGTTAAGATATTCCTCGCCGTCAATCATGACCCATAAGTCATCATCATTGCCGCCGTTGTTGTCGTCCGCGCTGCCCGTGATTTCGATGTAAACGCGCCCCGGCTCAGCCAATTCAACGTTATAGACGCGGAAGAAGTAGTTTGTCCCCGGCCCGTGCGCTGTGGAAACAGCCGGATCATCAACTAAAACCTCTTCCGCCGTCCAGGGCATGGTATAGAGGCCAAACTGCGCCTGGAACGTGTCGGTGATGGCTGAGTAGCTGTAAACAAGCTCGTTGGTTGTCAACGGATGCGGCGTGCGGTACAAGCCCTCGGGCCCAATGTAAAGCGGGGCCGGCAGGTCGGCTGCGTTGCCGCCGCGGTCGCCGCTGCGGTCGCCACTGCGATCATCGAAAATAGCCATTTTGCCTGGCAACTGCTCAAGGGTAGTGAAAATGCCCACCATTTGCCCATCTGACAATTGCCGCCGCTCAATGCCAATGACATTTTCCGGCGGGATGTAGGGTGGGGAAAAGCCTCCATAAGAAACCGACCCCGCGCTGCCATCCTGGTTCATTTCCCAAACGGTGAACCGGCTGCGCTGGGAGGTCAAATAATCCCAGCGGTCGAAGGAAACGCGACCATCGGTGAAAACCTGCGGATTAATGTTGGCGCTGGGGTTTGGCTCCACCAGCCGCAAATCCGCGCCATCAGCCGTTATGGTAAAAAGTTGGGTGGTGATCACTGCGGGAAAGGGGTGCGCCTGGTGCGCCTGGAGCCGGTCGCTGGCAAAGATGATGGCCGGGCAGCCCGGCGCCGGGCAGCCCGGTCCCCCATCGGGCAGGTATGCCGGGTCCTGGTCATTGACCTGGGCAAAGGGCGGGTCAAAGGTAATCTGGCGCAGGTTGCTGCCATCCACATTCATTTCCCAGATATGCCAGGTGTCGCCAGCATCCTGGCGCATGGCAAAGAGAACGCGCTGTCCATCCCAGGAAAGTTCTGGATCCATGACGCCGCCGCCAGCAGCAGCCACGTTGGTCAAGGGAATGAGAGCGCCGCCAGGGGTCACGGGTGTGAGCAGGTACAGGTCGCCGATGACGGCCGGCGGATTGTCAAAAACAGTGCCCATGCCCCTAACGGGGTCGGGCGCTTCTTTGACGAAAAGCAGCGCATCGGGTGGGTTCACGTCATCGGGCGGGACATTGACGGAGAAGGTAATCGTTTGGGAAGCGCCGGGGTTGTCGGGCGTATTGCCCAAAGCATCTACGAGTTGTGCGGTCAGGGTGTGCGGCCCATTGGACAGATCATTAAGACGCAGGGTGTCGCTGCTCATCCAGGTGGCTTGAGCGGCAGGTTGAAAGTCCATGTGAACGGTTTGCTGCCCAAATTGAGCCGGATCATCTCCGTTGAAAAACAGGAAAGGTTCAGCATTATTGTCCAGGTAAAAGCGAATGTGCGATTCACCATAGGCGCCGATTTCATGGTTGCTGGCGGCGAACGTGACGGCAACGTGGCTGGTGGTCAGTTCAGCGCCGTCAGCCGGGCTGAGCAGATGGACAATGGGGGCGTCAATGGGCGTGGGGGTGGGGGAGATAGTGGGCGTGGGCGGGATGGTGGGCGTGGGGGTGCTGGAGTCGGCGGTGGGGGACGGCGTGGGAGTAGGCGTGCCTTCGGGCGGGTCGAGGTTAAGAAGCCAGATATGGTTTCTTTGACCTGTGTCCGGGAACTGGACGTAAATGATGATTTGTGAGCCATCTGGATTCCAATCATTGTCGGAAACGATGGCGCGATACCCTCTGTAGTCTGGATGGTCGGGATCGTTAAAGAAGGTGAGGCGCTGTTGGTTGCCGCCGTCTGTGCCCATCAGCCAGAGATCGAGCTTGAGATTAGCGTTAATATCCGGCATGTTGTTTTCGGGGACGCCGTAGGGTTGGGATGAGGCCCAGGCGTAGGCGTCGTTGAAGGGAGAAAGATGGGCATGCTCGTCCCAGGCCGCGGGTTCGCCGTTGACGCCAGCGGTGGCGTTCAGGGATGTGATTTCGGTAGAAGTGGCGAAATCCATGCGGCAAATGTCGGCGCTGGCGTCTTCCATGTTGTCGTATGGCGTACAGGAGAAGTAGAGCCAGTTATCGTCGGGGCCGAAGCCGTGCGTTTCCAGGTAGACGGGGTTGTCGCCGGGATTGTAATAAGCGACGTTCTGCAAGTGGGGCTGCGGCAGAATGGCAAAATCAGCCACAGCCAGGCCATTGTCGCCGTAGACGTGGTAGGGATCGCCGTCTGGCAGAGCGCCTTCGATGTTGCTCCAAAACAACTGGGCGCCATCGTTGCTGAAGTGGGGGTGCAGCAAGCCGGATGTCAGCTCAGGGTGTACGTCGGTGAGGGGGTAAAAGGCGCCTTCTTGTTTGTCCCATACCCACAGGTCGTTGTAGCGTCCCATGCCAGGTTCGCTGTTGACGCCGCCAATCGTGCCGGCATGTTCCGCCTTCTCCACCTGAAATACCAGGTAACGCCCGCCCGGATGCATCTCCGGGTTGCCTTGATGGTTGTTGGGCAGTTCCGGGCGATCACAGGTAATGCACAGTTCGTTGGAACCGTCTGGGTTCATGGCCCAGACATCGTACAACCCATCTGCGCCGCGCCGGTCGAAGTAAATGGTGGCGCCATCAGGCGACCAATCTACCCGCCCGCCGTCGTTGGTGATCTGAACCAGACTTTCGCGGACGTAACTGGCGATGAAGCCGGTCGCCCCCGCGCCGGGCGCAGATGATAGGAGCGTGGACACCAACACAACGAAAGCGATCAAAAAAACCAGACAGAAGGCAATGGTCTTACGACGGGAAAGCGCAGGTTTGCTGGCTAACATTTGTACCTTCCATTGAGGTATCACCATCAACAGATTCAGGCCATCAGGCAAGCAACTGCACGGGTTCAATTGCCAACGCGCTCGTTCTGTAGCCGATTGGCGGCAGTCGCTTATGGTAGGTGAGGGTCTCAGCATAACGTGTAACCGGGCCTGAGTGTAAAAACGGTTGAGCTATTGGGGATAATAGCAGATGGTTCCCTCCCATAGCCGCAGCACAGCCTTGTCCGCTATCTGTTGCTGCCAGCTACAAAGCAAGCGCCAACATCCAGGGTGGAGTAGCATCTTGTCAACCAGCATAATACAAAACTGGCGCTGTGGGAACTAACAAATGTCCAGTATCGCTGGTGACAGTTATCCAGTCATTGTGCATAGGCAACGTCCCGCATACCTATTCACCGCAAAAGCTTGTCCCTTCAGCAAGTTCAGGACTGGCTTTGAGTCTTAGCGGGTAACACCCCAGTAAATCGTGGCGATCACTTTAACCACCTACCGGCCTGGCAAAGCGAGCGCGGACGCATCGTCCGGCGGTATCGGCGACGGGCAATTTTGGGCGCAGACGCGCCCAAAATTGCCCATAAAAATGGGTGTCAGCCCCGCCGCAGGCGGGACTGACACCCGCCACGATTAAGCGCAGCGGCGCAGCGGTGCAGCGCTACCTCTTATCGAAGGAACACAAAGATAAAGAAGTTATAGGGGTTTGGGAAATCTGGTGCGACGATTGGCGGCTGGCTGCGTATATGATAATACATAAAGGTGATCTGCCGGCAAACGGCAGTCTCGCAGCCAGTAAAACCATCCTGAGTTAACAATAACGAACAGAAATCGGGCGCAGGCGGCTGGCTTGCGCGGATGGCTTAATCCTATATCCTGCATGCTTGAAGGAGCAGAAAGATGTCAGAGTTAAAAGAAGAACAGAAAAGCGTCGAACGTGTTTACGTGCGGCGGCATTCACCCTCCTGGTTTGGACCCATTTTGTTGATCAGCATCGGCGTTTATTTCTTGCTGCAAAATCTGGGTCTGGTATCGGAACTGAACTGGGTAGCGGCGCTGCAGTTGTGGCCCCTGCTGTTGATTTTTGCCGGCATCAACATCATCGTGCGCCAGGCGCCGCGCCCCTTTGGCTCATTGCTTAGCCTGGTTGTGGCCCTGTTGACTGTGGCTGTCTTTGGCTACGTGCTGTTTAGCGACAGCGAAACCGTCTTTAGCCGCTTTGGCTTTCAACCGACCCCGGCCGCCGTCCACCGCGAACCGGTTGAATACGCCGCCGATGTCAGCCAGGCGTCGGTCACCATTGACTTTGGCGCGCCCGGCGCAGACTTGTACGCCCTGAGCGACAGCAGCAGCCTGATCCAGGGAGAGATCTCTTACGGCAACGAACTCATTTTTGAGACAGACGCCACGGGCGACCGCGCCACCATACGTCTGGAAACCCAGGACAGCCCCGGGTTCTTCTTGAACCCGGCCACCTGGTTTACCTGGGGCGACCTGACGCGCTGGGATTTGGGCCTAAGCCCGGACGTAGAGATGGACCTGCGCCTGGACGTTGGCTCAGGTTCCGTAGACCTGGATCTGAGTGAACTGGCATTGACCAGCCTGGAAGTGGATGGCGGTTCGGGTTCGATCACGGTGGCTATGCCTGCCGGCAATTACGACGCCAACTATGACTTTGGTTCGGGCAGCGTGCATCTGACTCTGCCGGCAGGCGGGCGGCACGAAATTGACCTGACCAGCGGCTCTGGGGCCATTTCCATTCAACTGCCGGCATCCATGGAAGCCCGCATCGAACTGGACAGCGGCAGCGGCAGCTTCAGCGCGGACAGCCGCTTTGACCAGATCAGCGGCGGCGACGCCGAGGTGTGGGAAACGGACGGATACGGCGACAACGCCAATCAGGTTACCTTATTCCTTGATCAAGGTTCTGGCAGCATTAGCATCGGCCGGCCCTGACCCCGCAGCGCGCCTGCCCGATAGCCGCCGCGCGGGCTGGCTGCCAGAGGAAGCTCCTCTACGCAGCCAGCCCTTTTTTGTGCAGCAACCGTTTGCCTGGAACAAACTGCCCCCCCAGAACGTCTAAACAAAGCAAATGAACGGGCCAGGTAGAGTTCTGCCCGAAGCGGATTTGCAACGTACCCCTTTGGTCGTGAACCGCTTTATGGCGTATGATAATGCCCTGGACAACTGAAGCTGGCGTCCGCCACCGGTTACCCTGGCGACAGGAAAATGCCGGCATCTCTTTCCGCACGCGGGCGCGCCCGCGCCTCTCTGCGGGTTACCTTGTCAGGTATACATGGTATTTGCTTACCGCAAAGACGCCAGGATTCCCTGGTCTTTCTTTGCGCTCGCGCCGCCGAGCGGCGTCCGCGTCTTTGCGGTGAAATTCCAGAGAGGTCTGGTAATTACGATACATGAGCAATCTCGTCGGACGACAACTGGAACGGTATCGCATTGACGCCCTGCTGGGGCAGGGGGGCATGGGCGCAGTCTATTACGCCTACGACCTCAACCTGACCCGCTTTGTCAGCCTGAAGGTGATGCACGATCACCTGGGGCGCGAGCCAGAGTTTCGCCAGCGTTTCTGGAAGGAAGCGCAGGTTGCCGCTCGTCTGGACCACACCTCTATTGTGCGCGTTTACGATTTTGGCGTCTATCAGGATTTACTCTATCTGGTAATGGCTTATGTGCCCGGATTGAGCCTGCGGGCGGCGCTGCGCCAGGCGCAAACGCAGGGACAGTTGATCAATCTGGGCGAAGGATTGATTGCCCTGGCGCAGGTTGCCGACGCCCTGGATTACGCGCACCGCCAGGGGGTTGTCCACCGAGACATCAAGCCGGACAACGTGCTTTTGCAGCCGCTGCCCCGCCCTGACCGCGACGGCGAACCGCCTATCCGCGCCCTGGTGACCGACTTTGGCCTGGCCAAGATTTTGGAAGGGGATTTCAGCACCCAGTCTGGCGTCTTAATGGGCACGCTTTCTTATATGTCGCCTGAGCACATTTTAGGCGAAGCGGTGGACGGTCGTTCTGATCTCTATGCGGTGGGCGTCATGCTGTATGAAATGGCTACCGGACGGTTGCCGTTTCAGATTAAGTCCCCTACCGATGCCGTCGTCAAGCATTTACGGGAAACACCGCCGCCGCCACAAACAGTGCGCCCGGAACTGCCGGCAGCCGTCGCTGACCTGATCACAACGGCCATTGCCCGCGACCCGCAGACCCGTTTTCAGACAGGCGGCGACATGGCATCGGCGCTGCGCCAGGCGGCTAGAGGGCTGGCGGGTCTGCCCATCGTTGCGCCCGCCGCTGAGCCAACCCTGAGTCTGGTGCAGTCAGTGCAATTGTCGGTTTCTGCCCCGCCTGCGCCAGAACTGCCACTGACGGCTGTGCCAGCCCCCCTGCCGGAACCGCCAACCGCGCCCGAACCAGACGATCAGCTTATTATTGAGTGCGCCGATCAGCCCACCCAAACTATCCCGCTGAGGCAATCCCCCCTGACCATTGGGCGCGCCGATCACAACCAGATTGTGTTGGCGGGCAACGGCGTTTCGCGCACCCATGTGCGCCTGGAACGGACAGCGTCCGGCTGGTACGTCACCGATTTGGGCAGTACCAACGGGACGCTGCTGGATGGGCAGCACCTGAACCCGCACACGCCTTACCTCTGGACAGCCGGTGCTGCGGTGCAGCTTGGCCCTTGCCGGCTGGTCTGGACGACTGTCCCCCTGCCCGCCAGCGACCGGCTGGCTGGCGGGCGTCCACCAGGTGGGCGCCCACGCGGTGGGGCGGCATTGGACAGCCAACTGACGGCGGCGACTACCGGCCGCCGCCGGTCGCTGCCGCTGTGGCTGGCGGTGGTGATAGCCGTTCTCTTGCTGGCGGTTTGCCTCTCTGTGGCGGCGCTGCTGACCTTTGTCAACGAGCGGGATGTGGCGGCGACGGCTACGGCGCAGGCTGTGGCGCAGCAGACGGCGGCAGTGGGCACGCAGTGGGCGGTGGATGCGCAGGCTACCGCTACCGTCGTGGCGGCGCGGACGGCTGCGGCGGCGACGGCCACAGCCGAACAGGCGCGTCTGTTGGGCGATGATGATGGGGATGGCCTGGCTAATGGCGAGGAGTCGCAGTGGGGCACAGACCCCAACCGCGCCGACACCGATGGAGATGGTCTGGTGGATGGCGTGGAGGTTAACCAATACGGTTCCAACCCGCTGCAGGTGGACAGCGACGGCGATGGGATGGCGGATGGGGCGGAGGTGAATGCCGGCAGAAACCCCACCATCGCCGAAACGCCCACCCCTACCGTTACGCTGACCCCTTCGCCCACCGTCACCCGCCTGCCGGCGCTGACGCCCACCCCTACCGCCACGCCTACGCTGACGCCTTCGCCCACCCCTTCGCTGCAAGCGCAGCAACTACAAGCCTGGGACCACAATCTGCGCCTGGTTGCCGGGCAGCGGCGCTACAGCTTGCTGCCCATCTCTGCCGGGCCCGTCAATCTGACCCTGACCTGGGACGAACCTGGTCCGGCGGCTCTGCAAGCGCAGTTGTTGAACCAGCAGACGCAGAGCATCGTGGCTGCCGCCAGCGGCGGCAGCCCCCTGGAATTGGCGTATACCCTGACAGACGCCGATTTATTGGCGGGCAAAACGTGGGACATTGTCATTCAGCACAGCGAAGACTTGCCTGTGGCTGTGTCGCTGCGGCTTTCCTATGCGGGGGGGGGGAGCAGCGGTTCCATGACCGACAGCTTTTTGTTGGCGGCGGACACCGCCAGTCACGTGTCGCTTTTGGTTTTGACGGATGCCGGCATCCTGGTCGCCCGCGCCAGTTGGAACGGTATTTCCCCCGACGCTTTATCTCTGAACATCTACAGCGCGGCACAGCCGCAGCTTTATGCGCAGCAATCTGGCCCGCCCCCGTTGAGCGTCAGTTACCGGGTGCTGCCGGCAGATTGGACCGCCAGCGAATTATGGTGGGTCGAACTGACCAGCCCTGCCCCGGCTGACGCCCACGGCAGCTTAAACCTGCTTTACCCATAAAACTCTGCAAGCTCCTTTCCCCTTTAGGGGGAAGGGGGTTAGGGGATGGAGGTTTGCTTCCCCCATTTGCCGAATTATTTTCTCAAACCTCAAGAAGCCGGCGCCATTTGCCTTTGGCACGTTCGTCCTGCCCCGTCCTGTCACCAATTTGTCCTTTTCCGCGCCATATCTAGCCGGAAAACGCCCGACCCCCGCAACGATGTCACCATAATGTCACCAATATGACCCTATTTCGCCACTTATTTGTCTTGTCTTGGCAACCGATTTCCAATAGTATTGAAACGTAATGTGTTCACCCAACAAACGTTGCTGTATAACATCCCCCCCACACACATTCGCAATTGTCGCCAGGACGGTTTGAGTCCACAACTCTACCCCTGGCGATAAGCAGGCAACAAACCCTGAGTCCTTTGTTCGATATGTTTACCAAAGTTACTTGTGTTCTGAAGGAGGAACCCAAACTATGAATATGGTAAAACGATGGTGGGTTATTGCGGCCATCCTGGTGCTCGGCGCTGTCGTCCTGGCTGCCTGTCAGCCTGAGGTCGTCACGGAAACCGTCGAAGTCACGCGGGTGGTCACGGAAGAAGTGGTTGTTGAAGGCGAACCCGTGGAAGTAACGCGCGTGGTCGTCGAAACAGAAATCGTCGAAGTAGTTCCGACCGCTGCTCCGGAAGAAATGAAGCCAAAAGACCTGATCGTCTGCATGGCCCAGGAACCGGACACCCTGTATCCCTATGGCACCAGCATGTTGGCTGCGTCTGCTGTGCTGCATGCCATCTATGAAAATGATTACACAACGCTTTCTTATGCATTCCAGGCGCAAGGTCTGGAGAAGCTGCCTTCGCTGGCTGATGGCGACGCTTTCTTCGAGACCGTCACCGTCAATCCGGGCGACATGGTTGCTGACAAAGACGTCAACCCCATAGCCTGGGGTGAGGGTGTGGTGGTCATGAACGCTGCTGGCGAAGAAGTGACCTTTGACGGCAATCCTGTGGAAATGGAGCAGATGGTCGTTCAGTTCACCTTCAAACCGCGCGTCTGGTCCGACGGCACCCCCGTCACCGCTGATGACTCTGTCTACAGCTTCGAACTGGCTGCTGACCCCGACACGCCGCGTGGTAAGTACCAGAGCGACCGCACCTCCAGCTACACCGCTACCGGCGACTTGAGCGTCGAATGGCGTGGTCTGCCTGGCTACCGGGATTCCCAATATTACATCAGCATGTGGGCGCCGCTGCCCCGTCACGCCTGGGAAGGCTTCACGGCTGCTGAACTCCTGGAAGCCGAAGAAAGCTCCCGTATGCCTTTGGGCGATGGCGCCTTCATGGTCACCGAATGGGTGGCTGGCGACCACATCAGCCTGGTCAAGAATCCCAACTACTATCGCTCCGCCGAAGGTCTGCCCTACCTGGACAGCGTTACCTACAAGTTCGTCCCGGACACCAACCAGCTCATTGCCCAGCTTCTGGCGGGCCAGTGCGACATTGGCACCCAGGACGGTATGGACGCCACCCAGGCGCCGTTCTTGATTGAAGCCGAAAACCAGGGTATTTTGGTGCCCTACTTCCAGACCGGTACGGTATTCGAGCACATTGACTTCAACGTCGTTCCTTACGATGATCGCACCATCTGGTTTGATGACGTGCGCGTCCGTCAGGCCTTCACCATGTGCACCGACCGCCAGAGCATGGTGGACAACATCATGTACGGCCGCTCCGAAGTTATCAGCAGCTACATCCCCAGCGTGCACCCGGTATTCAACCAGGACAACGTGCAGTGGCCCTATGACGTAGAAGCCGCTAACCGCCTGCTGGATGAAGCCGGTTTCACCGACAGCGATGGCGACGGTCTGCGCAACCACCCGACCACCGGCGAGAACTTCATTGTCTCCCTGGGCACGACCGCTGGTAACGAAATGCGCCAGCAGTTGACGCAAATCTTCAAGGAAAACCTGGCTGCTTGCGGCGTCCAGATAGACCTGGAATACCTGCCGGCAGGCGAGTGGTTCGCCGATGGCCCCGATGGCCCGCTGTTTGGTCGTAAGTATGACCTGGGTGAATTTGCCTGGTTGACGGGCGTGAATCCCTCCTGTGACCTGTACATTACCGATCAGATTCCTGGCCCGGTCGAAGAAGGTTTCGCGGCTGGTTGGGGTGGTTCGAACAACACCGGCTGGAGCAACGCCGACTACGACACTGCTTGCAAGGCTGCCCTGTCCTCCTTGCCCGGCACGCCTGAGTACGACGCTCTCCACAAGGAAGCGCAGCTCATCTTCTCCGAGAACGTGCCCGTAATCCCGCTGTTCTTGCGCTTGAAGGTCGCCGCGGCTCGTCCCGAAGTCCTGAACTTCTTCGTGGACCCGACGCAGAACTCTGAACTGTTCAACATCTTCGAGATTGATCTGAGCCAGTAGGTCTTTGTCAAGGGTTTGATGCCTTAAAGTGAGATGGCAGCGCCGGAAACGGCGCTGCCATTTTTTGTTTCCCCTCCCTGCAAAATTCCGGGTGTGGCCGCCGCCAAAATTCATCCCAACCTCCCGCCCCTGCCCAACCGCAGCCCACATTTGAGGTTTGACTAATAATTTGGTAAACGGAAGGGATGCAGCTCCCCCATCCCCCAACCCCCTTCCCCCAGGGGAAGGGGGCTTTCGGAGAGGGCGAGGGCGCTGCGCGCCCCTCGCCCTACATTATGCCTTCCCTGGCAATGGGGACGGGATTACCCGATTATTTTCTCAATGTCCAAATATGGGTCGCCAACACCCCTCCAGGCAATCTCCGGCGCAGATGCCGGCATACGTTCCCCCAGCCTCCGCCGCTGCCCAACCGCAGCCCACAAATATGGGTCGCCAACACCCCCTCCAGGCAATTTCCGGCGCAGATGCCGGCATACGTTCCCCCAGCCTCCGCCGCTGCCCAACCGCAGCCCACAAATATGGGTCGCCAGCACCCCCTCCAGGCAATTTCCGGCGCAGATGCCGGCATACGTT
>JAGVTM010000309.1 GCA_019136785.1 Chloroflexota bacterium
GCTCCCCCCCGAACAGGTGCTCCCGGTATGCGCCGCTTATCAAGCGCTGCTGCCGCAGGCGAAATGGCTGCTCATCTCTGCCCTGCACGGGCACGGTTGCAACGAATTGCGACAAATGCTGGTGGCGGCGCTGCCGGCAGGACCCCGCTACTACCCCGCCGACCAGGTGACAGACACTTACCTGCGGGACATTGCCGCGGAGATGATACGGGAACAAGTCATGCTGCAAGTACAGGATGAAATTCCGTATGGGGCGGCGGTGCAGGTAGAGGAATTCAAAGAGCGAGAAAACGGCGTCACCTATATCGCCGCCAATATATTCGTGGAGCGTGAAAGCCACAAGAAAATCTTGATTGGCGCCAAAGGGGCGCAACTGCGACAAATTGGCGCGGCAGCGCGGCGGGAAATTGAACAGATGGTAGAAGGAAAAGTCTTCCTGGAGCTATGGGTTAAAGTAGAACCGAAATGGCGAGGGAAAGAACAGGCGCTGCAGCGCTTTGGCTACAGCAAAAAGTAATGCCTTGGGCGTAGGAAACCAGATGCAAAACGGTCACCCTATTCTTCGATTGCGAGACGTAGACACCCACTATGGCAGCGTACAGGTGCTGCGGGGCGTCAATATGGAGATTTATGCCGGCGAAATGGTCTCCCTGCTGGGCGGCAATGCCAGCGGCAAATCTACCACGCTCAAAACCATCCTGGGAATTGTCACCCCCACTCGAGGGACGGTTGAGTTTCTGGGAGAAGTTATCAACGGTCTCAACACCACCGAGATTGTGTCGCGCGGCATCTCCATTGTCCCCGAAAACCGGCGCATCTTTGCCCGCATGACGGTGCGGGAAAACCTGGAAATGGGCGCCTATTTGCGCCACGATCGCGTCGAAATGGAGGCTGACGTGGCCCGCATCTTTAGCCTTTTTCCCCGCCTGAAGGAGCGGCTGCACCAGTTGGGCGGCACGCTGTCCGGCGGCGAGCAGCAAATGCTGGCTATGGGGCGCGCTTTAATGTCCCGCCCACGACTTCTGCTCATGGATGAGCCTTCCATGGGGCTGGCGCCTATTTTCGTGGAGCGTATTTTTGAGATTATCCTGACGATTAAGAACCAGGGAGTGACCACGTTCATTGTGGAGCAAAACGCCAACATGGCTCTTTCCATTGCCGACCGCGGCTATGTGCTGCAGACGGGCGAAGTGGTGCTTTCGGGCGACGCTGCCGAACTGCGCACCAATGAGGCTATGCGGCGGGCGTATCTGGGGGAAATGTAGGCAGAAAATAGATGAAACGACTCACACGCACTCTGACACGCCAGCTATTGTGGGCGGCTTTGCTGGCGCTGCTGTTATCAGGCTGTCAAAATGAACCAGAAGCAGCCGCCCCTACGATCAGCCCCACCGTGCCGGCAGCAGCCGCGCCCACGGTGGACGTGACCAATGTGCCGCCAGCGGCAGCCAGCGATCTATCGTTTATTACCATAGCCATAGACGCCCCCTTCCCTCCGTTTGAAGATATTGACGAGTTTGGCACGATTGTGGGCTTTGACGCCGACGTCATGGCCAATATTGCGCCGCAAGCGGGGTTTGAGTATGAATTTGTGGTCACCAGCTACGACCAGGGCTTTCTGCCCAGCATAGCCAGCGGCGAATTTGACGCGGCTATGTCGGCGCTGGTGATTCCAGAGGAGCCGACTGCCGGCATCGCCTTTACTGCGCCGTACCTGGAATTGGGGCAGGTGCTGGTAGTGCGCGCCAACGAAACCGCCATCCAAAGCTATCAGGACATCCTGCCCGGCACACCCATTGGCGTCGAAGAAAACAGCAGCGGCGCGGCAACGGCAGAGCAAATCGGCATTCCCGCCGCCGATTTACACCTGTTTGAGAGCATCCCGGCAGCCCTGCAAGCGCTGATTGACGGAGCGGTAAACGGCGTGATCATTGACAGCGACGACGCCGAGCATTTCGCTACAACCTACTTCCAACAGCTTAAAATTGCCGGCGGCAGCGGGCGGGAAGCCTGGATCAGCCACAAAGCATATGGTATTGCCGTGGCTGCAGACAACGAACTACTGCGGCAGGCGTTGGATGAAGCCATTGCTCAAGCGCAGGCAGACGGCACAATTGACCGGCTGGCGCGCGCCTGGCTGATTGAGGATGACACCATCCGCGCGGGGGAGTCCCTCATCGGCACGCCAGCCAACGAGCTCGTCATTGGCATCAGCGGCGGGCTAAAGGACCTGGATCCGGCAGACTTGCAGCCTGACCTGATTAGCTGGGAAATCAAGAGCAATACCATGAGCGGCTTGTTTTGGCACACAGCCGATAACCAACTGACGCCGCTGCTGTTTGATACACTGACTATTTCTGAAGATAAAAAAGAATACACGTTCAGTCTGCGCGACGGTATTATCTTTCCCGACGGCAGCAACCTGAGCGCGGAGGATGTGCGCTGGTCCGTGCTGCGCTCGGCGCGGCTGGGCAACTGGCTGGTTAACGCCTTCTTGAAGGACGAAAACGGGGATGGTTTTGCTGATGAAGATGCGGTAACGGTGGTAGATGCGCTGACGGTCAAGTTCACGCTGGCTTCGCCCATTTCTTATTTTCCCAGCCTGTTGGCAACGCCCCCCTACTTTATCATTAGCGACGAATGCTTCTCGCCCAACGCCGACCCCCAAAGCACTTGCGGCGGGATTGGGCCCTACACCATTCAAGAGTGGGTCCCCGACGAAAAGCTGCAATTGAAGGCCAACCCACAGTGGCCTGGGCCTGCGCCAGCCTTTGAGAATATCCAGGTACGGTTCTATCCTTCGGCGCAGCGGATGCGGGAATCGCTGGCAATCGGGGCCATTGATCTGGCTTGGACAGGTCTGGCGGATAGCGATCTGGTGGAACTGCGGGATACCCCCGATTATCGCGTCTGGACGGGCCCAGCCAGTTTCAAGAGCCACCTGATC
>JAGVTM010000669.1 GCA_019136785.1 Chloroflexota bacterium
CCCGCCGTAGGCGGGGGCTGACACCCACCACGATTAAGTACAGCGCTACCGGGGCTTTATCTGCTCGCACCTTGAGAAAATAGTCAGGTAATCCCGCCCCGATTGTCAAGGGAAGGGAGTTGGGGGATGGGGGCTGGTTTCCCCCGTTTACCGGATTATTTTCTCAAACCTCAACCAGATGGAGCCGTTACTTTTCGGGGGTTGCGTTATTGCCGGCATCCGGTAAGATCAGAGCATCACGCGAGATTTAGATGAAAACAATCACAGATTTCGCAGATTTACGCAGATTTGTTTGGTGGGCGGCGTGGGAGTGGCTTTACTGACCACTCGCCACTCACCACTATTTTCAAAGGAGACCCCATGCGCCCGAAACCCTCTCTGGTAATCCTGATCCTGCTGGCTTTGCTGAGCCTGGCTGTTGCCGGCTGCGGCGATAAATCATACACCGAGACCTTTGACTCCCTGGGTAGTTGGGGTCATGGCGACAACGCCGACGTCAGCGGCGACGTGGCTAATGGCGTCTACGAACTGTACGTTAAGGCTGATTCGGGATTGTTCTGGGCCACTGCCGGCAAAGAAGAACTGGGCACGGGAACCTATGAATTAGAGACCACCCAAATTGAGGGGCCCCTGGACAATGGGTATGGTCTCATGTTCCGCGTGGATGGCGAAGCCAGCGACTTTCTTTTGTTCGAGATCAGCAGCGATGGCTTCGCCTGGATCGGCTGGTGCGAAAACGGCTGCGAAGACGACGCGCTGCCCCTGGTAGGGGACGGCTGGTTTGAGTCGAAAGCCATCCGCGAAGACCTGAACGTGACCAACAACCTGCGCGTGCTGTACGACAACAGCGAAATGGTCTTTTCCGTCAATGGTCAGGAAGTGGGGCGGGTGGCCAACGCTGACCTGGCGGACAGAGTTGCCAGCGGCGACGTAGGGCTGCTGGTGGAAACGCTGGGCCAGAGCGGCGTGCGGGTAGCCTTTGATAACTTCAGCTACATGCCGCTGGTAGAGGAGGAGTGACAAAAAATGGCCGCCCGATCCCACACCCAATCCCAGGCGCACAATGGTTCTCCGCAAACGAGCAGGTTGGTTGATGCCGGCATTGACTGGCAGGAAGACGCTGACGTGGAGCTCCCTGAGCCAGCCGTAATCCTGCAAGATTACCGGCTGGCGTACCAGAGCCGCCAGGCCAGTCTGATTGGCCGGCGCGAAGTGTTGAGCGGCAAAGCCAAGTTTGGCATTTTTGGCGACGGCAAAGAAATACCCCAGGTGGCCCTGGCGCACTTTTTTGCGGACGGCGATTTTCGCTCCGGTTACTACCGCGACCAGACGTTTGCCTTTGCCACAGGCATGAGCAGCATCGCCGAGTTTTTTGCCCAGTTGTACGCCCATGCCGACCTGGACGCCGAACCGGCTACGGGCGGTCGCTCCATGAACGCCCATTTTGCCACGCGCCTGCTGCATGCAGACGGAAGCTGGAAAAACCAGACAGAGCTAAAAAACACCACTGCCGACCTCTCCCCCACAGGCTCGCAGATGCCGCGGCTGCTGGGTCTGGGTTTTGCCTCGAAACTGTATCGCCACTTTCCGGAACTGCAAGCCATGACCCAATTTTCGCGCCAGGGGGACGAGGTCGCTTTTGGCATGGTGGGCAACGCCACCTGCGCCGAAGGCATGGTTTGGGAAACCATCAATGCCATTGGCGTCGTCCAGTGCCCCGTCGTTTTGTCCATTTGGGATGATGGCTACGGCATTTCTGTGCCCAACGATTACCAGGTGACCAAAGGGGATTTGACGGCGCTGCTGCAAGGGTTCCAACGCACCGAAACCGAACCCGGTTTCGACGTGTACACGGTGCGCGGCTGGGACTACCCGGCGCTGCTGGCGGTGTATCAGCGGGCGGTGGCCACGGCCCGCCGCGACCACGTGCCCGTCATCGTGCACGTGATTGAAGTAACGCAGCCGCAGGGGCATTCCACTTCTGGCAGTCATGAACGGTATAAGACGCCGCAGCGGCTGGCTTGGGAAGAGGAGTTTGATGGCTTAAAGCGCATGCGCGACTGGATGATCCAGCAGGGCATCGTGACGGCCGAGCGGCTGGATGAAATGGAGAAGGAAGACCACCAGATGGTGGAAGCGATCCGGCAGCAGGCGTGGGAAGCCTTCCTGGCGCCGATCCGCGAGGAGCGGCAGCAGGTGGCGGACGCCATTGATGCCCTGTCTGTCAGTTCGCGCCATGCGGGGGATTTGCAGCAGATCAAGCGCAACCTGCTGCGCCCGCAATACCCGCTGCGCCGCCAGACCATGAGCGCCGTGCACCAGGCGTTGTTAGCCGCCAGAGATGAGCCAATTCCGCTCAAGCAGCAGCTTATTCAGTGGAAAAAGCAGCAGGATGCGGTTAATGCCGACCGCTACAGTTCTCACGTTTACAGCCAGTCTGCCGAGTCTGCGTTGCGTGTGCCGGCAGTTCCCCCCATTTACGCCCCTGACGCCCCCCTGGTTAGCGGTTTTGAACTGCTCAACGCCTGCTTTGACGCCATGCTGGCGCGCGACCCGCGCGTCTTTGCCTTTGGCGAAGACGTGGGGCAGTTGGGCGGCGTGAACCAGGCTTTTGCCGGCTTGCAA
Organism: Chloroflexota bacterium; assembly: GCA_019136785.1. GTDB lineage: Bacteria > Chloroflexota > Anaerolineae > Promineifilales > Promineifilaceae > JAGVTM01. The sequence continues at coordinate 2,626 of JAGVTM010000669.1, forward strand.
GCCAAACATGGTCTGCTGCGCGTCATGGATACGGGCATCCGCGAAGCGACTATTATTGGGCAGGCCATTGGCATGGCGCTGCGCGGGCTGCGGCCCATTGCCGAAATCCAATACCTGGACTATTTGCTCTATGCTGTGCAAATTTTGTCCGACGACCTGGCGACGCTGCACTGGCGCACGGTGGGCGGTCAGAAAGCGCCGGTGATTGTGCGCACACGCGGTCACCGGCTGGAAGGCATCTGGCACTCCGGCTCGCTGATGGCGGGGGCGATTCATTTGTTGCGCGGGATGCACGTGTTGACGCCGCGCAATATGACGCAGGCGGCGGGCTTTTACAATACGCTGCTGCTGGGCGACGAGCCGGCGCTGCTGGTGGAGGTATTGAACGGTTACCGGTTGAAGGAGCCGCTGCCGGCAAACATTGGCGAATACACTGTGCCCCTGGGCGTGCCCGAAATCCTGCGCCACGGCGAGGATGTGACGATTGTGACGTATGGGGCGTGCTGCCGCATCGCCCTGGAAGCCGCCGATTTGCTGGCGCAAGCCAACGTAGACGCCGAAGTGATTGACGTGCAGACGCTGCTGCCGTTTGACATCCCCGGCGTCATCCAGGAATCGTTAAAGAAGACCAGCCGTATTTTGTTTGTAGACGAGGACGTGCCCGGCGGCACGACGGCTTACATGCTGCAAGAAGTCCTGGAGAAGCAGGGCGGTTTCTACTGGCTGGACTCCGAGCCGCGCACCTTGCCAGGGCAGCAGCACCGTCCAGCCTATGGCTCCGATGGCGATTACTGGTCCAAGCCGAACGCGGAAACGATTTTCCAGGCGGTTTACGACATGATGAACGAAGCTGACCCGGCGCACTACCCTATTTTCTATTAGGACGTTATGGGATTTCACCGCGAAGACGCGAAGGGCGCGAAGAAAAATCAGGTAATACAATGTCCAGTCAACCGCGAAATGAGGAGTTTGCATCCTCAGATGCGAACCGTGATTTCACCGCGAAGACGCGAAGGGCGCGAAGAAAAATCAGGTAATACAATGTCCAGTCAACCGCGAAATGAGGAGTTCGCATCCTCAGATGCGAACCGTGATTTCACCGCGAAGACGCGAAGGGCGTGAAGAAAAATCAGGTAATACAATGTCCAGTCAACCGCGAAATGAGGAGTTTGCATCCTCAGATGCGAACCGTGATTTCACCGCGAAGACGCGAAGGGCGTGAAGAAAAATCAGGTTCAGTAAATCCAAAATCTGCCACGAATGACGCGAATTTTATTCGTGAAATTCGTGGCAAAAATCTGGATCTACTCAGGTTATATAGAACTATCTGGCCTGTTTATGAGGAAATGAGATGGCAACAGAAATTGTGATGCCCCACATGGGCGAAGGCGTGATTGAAGGCACGGTAGGCAAATGGCTTAAGGTGGAAGGGGATGCCGTGGCCCAGTATGAACCGGTTCTGGAGATTGAAACGGATAAGGTGACGACGGAGGCGACGGCGGAGAGTGCCGGCATTCTCCTCAAAATCCTCGTCCCTGAAGGCGAAACCGTTCCGGTAGGCACAGTCCTGGCTTATCTGGGCCAGCCAGACGAAAGTCTGCCCGATGCACCGGCGGCGCAACCCGCTGCCGCCCCCCACGCCAATGGTCAGACCCACCCCACGCCGCCGCTGCCCCCGCCTATGCGCCAGGGCGTGGGGCGCATCAGCCCTGTCGTCTCGCGTATTGCTGCCGAGCATCGCGTAGACCTGCTGGCAGTGCCGGGCACAGGTCGCGACGGTCGCATCACCAAGAAAGATATTCTGGCTTACGTGGAGCAGCGCGACGCTGCGCCGGCGCCAGCCGTGGCCCAGCCTCAGGCGGTCCCCGCTGCGCCGCCAACTGCGCCTGCGGCTCCGGTAGTTGCCCCCCGCCCGGCAGCCCCGGCGTTCCAGCCGCCCACCTATACCACGGCGCCCCTCGCTGTGGAACTCATCCCCCATACCAATATCCGCCGCGCCATTGCCGAACACATGGTGCGCAGCAAACAGACCAGCCCGCACGTTACGACCGTCTTTGAAGTGGACTTCACTCAGGTCTTTGCGCACCGCGCCGCGCACAAAGCTGTTTTTGCGCGGGATGGGGCGAATTTGACTTATACGGCTTATATGGTTGCCGGCATCGTCGCCGCCCTCAAAGCCCACCCCCAGGCGAACAGTAGTTGGAGCGACGAAGGGCTGCTGCTGAAGCGAGACATCAACATTGGCATGGCGGCAGCCATTGAAGGCGGCTTGATTGTGCCCGTCATCAAACACGCCGATAGTCTGAACCTGTTGGGTCTGGCGCGAGCCATTAACGACCTGACGGAACGCGCCCGCAATAAGCAGCTCCGTCCCGACGACGTGCAGGGGGGTACCTTCTCCCTGACTAATCACGGCACGTCGGGCAGCCTGTTTGCCACCCCCATTATCAACCAGCCGCAATGCGGCATCCTGGGCGTGGGTAAAATCGAGAAGCGGGTGAAAGTGATCCACGACGCCATCGCCATCCGCCCCCTGGCTTACGTCAGCTTCACCTTCGACCATCGCATCCTGGATGGCGCCAGCGCCGATGCTTTTGTGAGTACGTTCAAAGAGGTAATTGAAGGCTGGCAGTAAACTGGACAAGCGGGCACAGCCCGGTAAGCCTGTATATCAGTTTGTTCCTGAACAGGTAGTTGTTTTTGGTGCTCCTGACGCTGGTGTCTGGCAATCAAAAAGCAACTCAGTGGAAGAACCATTGTTATGTCAAGATTTCGGGAATAGAGGGTGTTATGTATGCACCTCCCTCATTTAATTGGTATAACACCAATTCAATACGAAGTAATCCCGTTTAATCTGACGTAACCATTCACCCCCGTTCCCTTCGGCAGGCTCAGGGAGCAGGGGTGAATGGTTACAAATAGAAGAAGACGAATGAAGATCTATCTGGATACCTGTGCGATCCACCGACCATTAGACAGTCGCACCCAAATCCGTATTACCCTGGAATCGGAAGCGATCATTGGTATCATTGCTTTATGCGAGGCAGGAGAGGTTGAACTCATCTCCTCAGAAGTATTACACTTTGAAGTGATGCGAAACCCACGCCCAGAGCGTAAAGAGTACGCTCTAGCGGTATTAGCTAAGGCTAACTCCTTTATCCGATTGGATGAGGGGATTGAGCAACGAGCCAGAATCTTCCAATCGTGGGGATTAAAACCGCTGGACGCTTTGCATCTGGCTGCCGCTGAAGCGGGCAAGGCTGACTACTTTTGCACTGCCGATGATAAACTCTTGAAACGGAGCAAAGCCATAGCAGATGTACAAACGGTGATTGTTACACCGATTGAATTGATTGAGGCAATAAATCAATGATGACAGTAACCAAACCCTTAACTGAGGTAACGCAGGAGGCAATCAGTGTCTTGTTGCGCGAAATTGGTGTAGTCAATACGGTGCGTTTCTTAAATCAGTACAGTACTGGTTATGGCAATTACGTGGAAGAACGTGATCAGCTTTTTGGTCATTTAACGCTAGACGAGATCATCAGCGAAATCAAAAAGGACCGCAAACAAGCTGACACTTGAGCCATTATGTGGTCGTGCCAGAAACTATGCCAGCCGATATTCGCCGATTGGCGGGGCGTATTCGTGCTTTAGCATTGAGCGATACATTATGCGAGGGTGTCCGCATCTGGTAGCCCGTTTGCTTCAGGCCACAAAGCTGGTTTAGCAGAGTTCCGGTTGTTTTGGTTGTCGCTGCCTGATCGCTTCATAGAGCAGCAGTGAGGCGGCGATAGCCAGGTTGAGGGAGGTGACGGAGCCTTGCATGGGGATGGTAACGCGCAGGTCGGCGGCGGCGAGGGCGGCGGGGGGCAGGCCATGTCGTTCGCTGCCCATGAGAAACAGGGTAGGCGTCTGGTAGGCGACGTCCCAGTAAATTTGGGCCGCCCGCGCTGAGGTGGCGGCTATTTGTATGCCGCGCTGCTGCGCCCAGGCCAGCACATCTGCCAGATCGTCCACTTCGCATAGAGGTACAGTAAACAAGGAACCCATGCTGGCTTTCACGGCGGTGGGGTGAAAGGGGTCGGCGCTGTTGCCTACCAGGATCAGCGCGGCGCCGCCGACGGCGTCCAGAGTACGCAGGACTGTGCCCACGTTGCCTGGATCGGACGGTTCTACCAGGGCAATAAACAGACTGCCGGCATTTACCGCCAGATCGTGCAGCGCCATACTACCAGCCGTAACAATTGCGCCAATGCCGGCAGGATTCTCCCGCTCGGCTACGGCGGCAAACAGTTCCGCCGTCACCTCCTCACAGGCTACTCCCCGCGCCGCCAGTTGCGTGATAGCGGCGTAACACGCCTCGCTGCGCAGCAGTTGGCGACTGTATACCGCCGCTTCTATCAGCGCCCCCGTCTCTACCGCCGCCAGAAACGCGCGCGGGCCCTCTACAAAAAAAGCCCCTTCCTCCCGCCTGTACTTGCGTTGGCGCAGCCGTTTGATGCGTTTGATGAGTGGATTACGGTAGCTGGTGATCATAAAGATTGTCAGTTTCTAAACGGCGCTGGCAGGCCATGGTGGTAGGGATTCCTCAGGCTATCGCCTTCAGAATGACAAATTTGTCACTGCTAAGGCCAGGGCGTTACGTAGGATTGCAGCCAGGGCGCGGGGTGCGGGCGCGGCGACAAGAGGAGCCAGTCAGCCGCATCCAGGCCTTCCCCGGCCGCTGCCGCAAATTGATACACGCTGAACACGCCGCCCACTGCCAGCGTAGGTTGTCCGTCAATGGGGACAATCACGTAGATTTGCCACGCCTCGCCCAGCCCAAGCTGCAACTGTTGGCCTGTATTGGCGTTTGTGTAAGCGTTCACCAGGAAGGGCAGCGGCGGCGCGGCGCGGCCATCGGCGAATGTGACTAACTGTTGCCAGGTATCGCCAAAATCCAGCAGCAGCGCCGTCTCCGCCGTTGTCAGACGGACAACGCCCGCCAACTCTTTTTGGGCAATTTGCCGGCACTGCGCCAACACCTGTGCCAGCCGCAGCAGCTTTTCGCCCATCTCCTTGTCCAGCAAATCCCGCTGCCCCAGACCTTGCTGCATCTGCTGCGTCAGCGCCTCCAAACGAGCGTACAATTCTGGCTGCGGTTCAATGTACCCCAATTCGGGCGCGTCTGCCAGCAGCGGCGTCGTCGGCGTAAACGGAACCGCTGCTGCCCAGTTCAGATCCGTTTCCCCCAAGACCCAACCCGCCAGCCACGTTGCCAACTGCTTATCTTCCCAGGCGGGCGCGCGCATGAAAATGGGATCGCCGGCGTCTGCCGGCAGCAGCAGCGGCTGCAGCGTATACAGCCAGGCGCCGGGCAGGTCATTCGTCCATTCCTCTTCGCTCCAGGCGGCTGTCTCCGTCTGCAATGTCTGCAGTTGAGCGGCAAACCCCTGATAACGGCTGTCCCCTCCTTCCGCCAGCACTGCCAGGGCGCGCCCGCTCCCCAATATTGCCGCCAGGTCCAGACCATGCGGCGCGCCGCGCACCGACCCCACAGGCGTAGCCACGCTGGTGAACGGTGTCACGCCCGGCAGCCCCTCGTAGCCGCCGACGCGGTTAAACAGCAGCCCCGGTAAGAGGCGCGCCGCGGTCGTTTGCGGTTTGGGCAGCCAGGGAATAATGGCAGCTTCGCCCGCCGCCGCCCGCGCCGTGGCCACAAAATTGTCCAGGCGCGTCGTATCTGCCAGTTCTGCCGCGGCGGGCCAGCCGCCGTAGACTGCCTGCGCCGCCGTTTCCAGGTGACGCAGCGTCAGCGCATCCGGCGCTATCCCCGCCAGATATGCCTGCGTCGCCGCCGCCCGCTCCCATCTGGCCCAGTTTTGACTGGTTTCCAAACCACGCCCCAGCAGCAGCAACTGCCGCGCCTGCTGTCGCAGTTGCCGCACATCCGCCTGTCCCAGGTCAAACGCCGCTTGTTGGTACCACAGACTGGCCTGGAAGTAACCCGCTAATACAGGATCGGCGGCGTAGGGGGCAGGCGGTTGGTAGCCGCCGTAATCGCGTGGGATGCCGGACAGCGGCGAAATGAAAACGCCCGGTCTGGTCATGAGCAGCAGTTCATCGTTGACCAGTTCTGCCACTTCTGCCGGCGCGGCAAAAGCTGGGTCCAGCAGCCGCCCGCCCACGCTGAAAAGGGCGGCGTTGTCCCAGGCGGCGGCTTGAACGTCCCCATTGGCGGCGCTGTGCGCCTGGCTCTCGGACGTGGACGCCATCCCCTGGCTCAAAGCCAGCAGGTCTGCCGCCAGGTAATTCTGGCTGGCGCGCTGCGCCGCTGCCGTTAACAGCGTGCGCGTCAGGGCGATCACGGCGTCGGATGAGACAAAAACAGGGTCTCCATTCTCGCGGGCGCGCTGGTAAATCTGGTAAAGGTGGGGCCAGGCGACGGGCGCGACCACAAAACCCTGGCGGCTGAGGACAACCTGCGCCGGCGCGTTCAGGCGGGACAGCAGCGCCGGATTAGCCAAGGCGTCAAAGGTCAGCGGATATTCAACCGGGGTTTGGCGACGGCTCGCAGGCGACACGCGGTAATCAGCGAAGCGGGGCAGGGCGTAAGGGATGGCTGCCGCAGTGGGTTGGGGAATGCCGGCATATGGCGCGGCGGCGGTTGTGGGCGTTGGTAGCGGCGTGGCTGCCGGCGTAGGGGTAGCTGCCGTAAAGGCGCAGGCGAACGTGGGCAGCAGCCCCAACAATCCCAGCAGCAGCCGGCCCCACAGCCGCCTGTCTGGATGCGTCTGGCAGCGACGCCGGGCTGACCCGGTTGGTATAGCGCGACGTGCCGGCATCCTGCTACCGCGCCAACATGGGCCCCAGCGGGCGTCCGCCCAACAGGTGCAGGTGCAGATGAAACACTTCCTGCCCCCCATGCCTGTTACAGTTGATCATCAGGCGGTAACCGTCGGCGGCGATGCCTTCCTGCTTCGCCAGGAGCTTTGCCGTCCACAACAACCGCCCGGCCACTATCACGTCTTCTTCCGTCAGGTCGTTCACGGTGGGAATTTCTATGTTGGGCACAATTAAGATGTGCACGGGCGCCTGGGGATGAATGTCCCGAAAAGCCGTCACCCATTCATCCTGGTAGACGATCTCTGCCGGAATTTCTCCTTGCACGATTTTGCTGAAAATGGTGGTCATAAAGCCTCCGTCAGGGTTTTGAACTCTTTCGTGTAGACCCATCAAACGTCATCGCGGCGGAAGTAGATGGGCTGCGCTTGCAGCGCGTTTTGCACGCGGGCGACGTCTGCCGGCAGGGCGTCCGCCGGCGTCTCATCCTCCGCAAAGTACGCCATCCGGTTAACGCCTGCCAGTTCTGTTTCCACCGCTGCCGTGAAGGTAAGCGTCATCCGATTGGCTGAGGTCACAGCGCTGCCAACAAAATCCACCAGCCGCGCCTTCACCCCCGCTGTCGCCGCCGCCCGCGCGGCTGCATCCCACGGCGCTTCTTTGGGGCGGCGTATGCCGGCAGGCAGCCGCCACCGGTCGCCTTCGCGCAGCCACAATACTGCCCCAGCCTCATTACGCACAATCAGGCGTGTCTCCACCATCCAGCCCGGCGGTTTCTGGTAAACGGGTTCGCCCCGCTGCCGCCGCTGCCAGTCCAGGTAACGATAGACAAACGGCAGCAGCAGCCCGCGCGTCAGGGTCATGCTTAACGAAGGGCGCTGCGTGCCCCAATAAGGGCGGGCGTCTTCGTGCGTCAGTCCGCGCGCCAATCGTTGATAATGACTGGAAGCAATCCGCCCTGGCAGTTGCGAGAGATGGTAAAACCCCACTGCCGGCGTTTCGCGCGAGGGCGTCAGTTCTCCCCCGCGGCGCAAACAGCGGAAGCCGAAAGAGAGATATTCGTGCTGCCACAGGCGCAAATAATGGACGCCCACCAGCCGTACAGGCAGCACTTTTAAGCCGGTTTCTTCTTCTACTTCTCGCGCTGCGGCTTCCGGCGGCATCTCCCCCGCATCCATCGCCCCCCCCGGCGGCGCCCACGTGCGCGAGTCATCCCGCTGCACCACCAACACCTGCCCCCGCTCATTCACCACAATCCCATACACTCCCACCGTAAGCATTGTGTCCTTTTGTCTCGTCAGAACCACCACCCTGCGTTTTCTTCAGGAAGAGGCGGCAGCGAATGCCATCTGCGTAGTATCAATTCCCGTGCCATGTCTGATACGGATCGCTGCTGATGGCGGGCTGTTAATTCCATTTCTTGCACCAACGAATCGGACAAATCAATCGTTAGTAATTGTCCAGAAACAAGTTCGTAGTAACGGCTTTAGCCGTCCAAACCGCTAAAGCGGTTACTACGAACCCAAATCGCCAAGTTATTTACAGACAGTTACTTAGCGATGTTGTCATAATTATCCACTGCCTCCCAAACTCCTGGTACTGTCCCTGATCGCGGCTGTTGGCTGTTCCCAGCGGCGCTGGTCAATGTACTCCAACGATTGGTGGCGGAAATAGGTGTCATAGAGGTTGGCGTAATGACCGCCCTCTGCCATGAGCGCCTGGTGGCTGCCCTCTTCAATAATGCGCCCCTGGCTGAGAACAATGATGCGGTCCGCGGCGCGCACGGTGGACAGGCGGTGGGCGATGATGATGGCTGTCGTTTGTTCCATGATCAGGTTTAGCGCTTCCTGGATTTGTGACTCGGTGAATGGGTCAATGGAAGCTGTGGCTTCATCCAGGATAAAGATGCGCGGATTTTGCACCATCACCCGCACCAGGGCTACCAACTGCCGCTGTCCCATGGACAGACGGCTGCCGCGTTCGCCCACGTGGCTGTTCAAGCCGTCCGGCAGCGTTTCCAACCATTCGCCGCCGCCAATGCGGCGGGCCATGGCGGCGATTTCGGTATCGCTGGCTTCGGGTCGCCCGTAGCGGATGTTGTCTGCCACCGTGCCGTCGAACAGGAACGGCACCTGTGACACAATGCCCAACTGCCGCCGGAACCGGGTCAGATCGAGCGTGCGAATGTCCTGCCCGTCAATGCAGATTTCGCCCTGTTGAAATTCATAAAAGCGGGCAATCAATTTAATGATGCTGGATTTGCCTGCACCCGTGTGCCCTACCAGAGCTACGCTTTCCCCTGGCGCAATTCGCAGCGAGAAGTCAGGCAGCACGACTTCTTTATTGTTATAACGGAAATGAACGTGCTCAAACGTGATCTCCCCCACCAGCCGCGGCACGGGCCGCCTCTCAGTCTGAATCACGGCGGGCTCGGCGTCCATCAGGGCAAATACCCGCTCCACGGCGGATAGCCCGGCCTGGAACTGGCTCCAAAAAGCGGACAGGTTCGTCACCGGGAACCAGAAGCGGTCTACTGTGGCCACAAATAGGTACCAGGCGCTGATGGCGATCACGCCATTGACCGCCGTCAGACCGCCAAAGTAGACCAGCGCCGATGTCGCCAGGCCGCCCAGGATGTTCAGCGTGGGAAAAATGTTTGCCAACACAAAGCCGCGGCGCACATTGATCTGGTACGCCTGCTTATTCACCACCGCGAAATCTTCGTAAATGGCTTGTTCCTGGCGGAAATTCTTGGCTACGCTGATGCCCGTGACC
>JAGVTM010000028.1 GCA_019136785.1 Chloroflexota bacterium
AAACTGAGGGAGAAGAAGCTGAACTGTTGGCCCCGATGGGGGAGGCGTTGTTTAATCAGTGTCATTACGGCGACGCCATTGCCGCCTGGCTGCAGGCGATTACGGTTTACCGCGCCCAGGGTGCACACGACCAGGTGGCGCGGCTGTATGCGCGGGCGGGCCGCGCTGCCTGGTATAATAGCGAAACGCCGCGCGGATTGGCCCTTTGCCGCGAAGGTATGGCTGCTGTGCCGGCAGATACCGAAACCCCCGGTCTGGCTGTTTTGCTGCACGAGACCGGGCGCGCCTGCTTCTTCAACGGCCTGCCGGATGAGGCATTGGCTTTCTGCCAGCGGGCGATGGCCCTGGCGCAAAAGCTTAACCTGATAGACGTCCAGGCGGACACCCTGGCGACCATTGGTATTTTGCCGCGGCAAACGCCTGAGGCGCGTATCGCCGCCTTGAAACAGGCTGTGACGATAGCAGAATCGGCTGGATTGTTGGCTGTGGCCATCCGCGCTCACGTCAATTTAGGCGGTCAGTTGAAACATACGCTTGATCTGGCCCAATCGCGCTACCACAGCGCCCGCGCCCTGGAACTTACACATCGCGCTGGCGCCGTGTTGTGGAAGTTGGATGAGCGGATGACGGCTCTAAACGACGCCCTCAATGATGGCGATGTGCAGGCAGGGGGACAAATCCTGGACGAGCTGCGCGAAATGATTCCTACCATGCCCGTTCCCGCTCACGTCATGCCGCAGTTGCGCATGGTGACAGCCTGGTATGATTATCAGACGGGCCAATTTGACAGCGCCATTACCCTGTTGCAGCAGTGCCAGGCCGACTTTCGCCAGTTGGGCGATTTGCAGCAAGTGAGCAATCTGAATTGCGACTTAGGCATGTTCTTGCGCGAGTTGGGGCGGCTGGAAGAAGCGGAGACCACGCTGTTGGAAGCCATAGAAATTGGCGATCGCGGATTGGGCAGCGGCCCGGTCGTGCCGCGCTGTGAACTGGCAGTCGTTTATGCCTGCCAGGGCCGCCACGACGACGCGCAGGCGCTGCTGCAAACCACGCGCCAGCTAATTAGCAAAGAGGAAACCTACCACGAAAATGCGCGGCTGCGTCTGGCGGAGGCGCTGATTGCCGTGCAGCAGCATCGTTGGGAAGAGGCGTTTGTCCACTTTGCGGAAGTCGTGGCCGCCACCGAACAGCTTCAAGCTCCCTGGTATCAGGTGCAAGTCCGGCTGGAGTGGGCTAAAGCGCACCTGGCGCGGGGCGCAGCGGCTGATGCCCAGCCCGCTCAGGAGTTGCTGCGGCAGTGCAAGGTTATGTTTACGAAGATGAAAAATAGTTTCTATGTGAAACAAGTGGAGGAGATGTTGGCGAAAATGCCGGCGCTCCCCTCCGGCGCTGCTGCTTAATTATTTTACACCATGAACATGAAATCTACTTTGGCAAAAATTGCTTTTGCCTTGTTTATATGTCGATGGACGACAGATAATCATTGATTGTAAGCACATAAACCATATTTTTCGAGATCAGTGATCAGCAAGTGGGCAAGGTTCCCTTCGCCTCATTTCAAGAGAAGTTGCTAGTATACTCACCAATGGCATAAATTGACATTCCTACCAGAGAGAAAGTGTCAGTTTATGACCTCTGGTTCATTACCCGACATAAAGGGTCAAAAGGGCAAGAAGTGCCCAATAGATAATCAGGCAGGCTGAAGCCGCCTGGCACCGGCACGTTAACAAAAAAGTGATAGGTTGTGGGATGTCAGGCCGGCTGGAAGCCGGGAGGTGGTAGTTGAAACTGCCATGAGAACCTGATTTTGATGTCCGTCAGGCGATTGAGAGCCAATAAACGGAACAAATAACGCCAACCAAGCTGAAAAAGAGATAAATCACGGCGGTCAGAACGGTCAACCTGTTTGGTTCGTTGGATTATAACCAGGTGCGTGCCCAGACCGAGGGTCAGACAACTGGCGATAGCCACGGCTAACAAGAGGCGGTCAATATGTTCAGGAGTGGTCATCTGCGTCCGGTCGAGGGCAAAACCTCTGGATTTCTGCTGTCCAAAGAGGGTCTCAATCCAGAAACGCATCTGATAAACACATTCTGGCGCTTCCTGTGGGGCTAAGGTGCTAATAAGACACAACGGTTCTTCCTCATCCTTGTCCCAGTGGACAGTCATGGTCAAACAGGGAATAGCGTGGGCTTCGGTGTAAGCCGTTGGCCGCCAATGTTGTACCTGACCTGACTTGAGGCCAGCTTGCTGGTAGATGGTTTTGGCTGTTTGCCATTCACTGTCAGGTGTCAACCGAAGGTGATACCGGTGTTGGAAGCGAAAAACGAAGTCCCAACCCACCTGACGAAGCCAGTTGATAACCGGTTCGTTGCTGAATTCAGCATCACCCAGAACCACAACCCGCCGGTGACCACGGAAGTAAGGCCACACTTCTGCCAGCAGTTCTTGCTGAATCTGCCCTTTGAGATGTCCTTTCTTGCCCTTCACCGTCCGCCAGCGCAGCGGCAAAATCGTCCCATGATAGGCCAGCCCGATCACCAATGCCCGACATTTCGGCCCGGCCTGGGTGCAGTCTATAATCAGATAGGCTGTCTCATTACCCAGACTGGCTTGCATCGCCCACACGAATGGTTCAAAAATGCGATGAATATCCACGCGCTCATCGGCCACAAATCGCTCAAAGCGTCTGACGACGCTCAACAATTGCACTTCCCACGGACACCACAGGGCTATCATCCACAATTGCACATGGCGACCAAAGAATAAACCTGTCACCATCAAAGCTAATGTACTCAAATGTGGCTCGTCTTCCTCGTGCAAGGTTGTCAGCAAGTTTTTAATGTGCAAGAATAGCTGTAAGTTGGGCATGGTTGTGTCCTCCGCTTGGTTGTGCTTGTGGAGTCCAACCATGCCCGAT
>JAGVTM010000062.1 GCA_019136785.1 Chloroflexota bacterium
TCAAAATATTTTGAACGAATTATAGTTTACAAACGAAAGCGTGTCAAGCAGACTCTTACCTTTCGCCGCCACAGCCTGTATAATGGCGTAGACCTGATTGACATAGGGAGAATGGTATGGAGGCATTACGCCAGCGGATTCTACAGGAAGGACAAAATCTGGGGCGCGGGATTCTGAAGATAGATAGTTTTCTGAATCATCAGGTGGACGTGGCGTTAATGAGGGGCGTCGGCGCGGAGATGGCCCGGTATTTTGGGCACACCAACCCGACGCGCATTCTGACGGCAGAGGTCAGCGGGATTATGCCGGCAATCATGACTGCCGCCGCCCTGCACAATATCCCCGTCGTCTACGCCCGCAAACACAAACCCATCACCATGCCAGAGCCTGTCTGGCTGGCGACTGCCCCCAGCCACACCAAGGGCGGCGAGGTTAAGCTGATGGTTTCGCCTGAGTTTCTGGCAGCCAACGACCGCATTTTAATTGTGGATGACTTTCTAGCCAGCGGTCAGACGATTGACGCGCTGGCGCGCATCGTGCGCGACAGCGGGGCAACGCTGGTAGGCATTGCCGCCGTCGTCGAGAAAAGTTTTGAAGGGGGGCGGGCAGCCCTGGCGCATTGGGGCGTACCCATCTTCGCCGCCGCTGTGATCACGGATATGAGCGACGGCAAAATAGTTCTGGCATAGCGGCAACTGCCGGCATCCGGTCGCCTCTCACGCCTACCCTGGAACTTTCATGCCACACGATACCATTGTTATCCTGGATTACGGTTCGCAATACGCCCAACTGATTGCGCGGCGTGTGCGCGAAGCCAATGTCTTCTGCCGCCTGGTGTCCTGGCGGGCGGCGGCTGCCGAGGTAATGGCCTGGCAACCCAAAGGGTTTATTCTCAGCGGGGGGCCCAACAGCGTCTATGACCAGGGCGCGCCGGCGCTGCCGGCATACGTTCTGGAAAGTGGGCTGCCTGTCCTGGGTATTTGTTATGGAATGCAACTGCTGGCGCATCGCCTGGGCGGCGTCGTTGCCGGCAGCCCGCAGCGCGAGTATGGCCCGGCGCAGTTGATCATAGACGCGGCTGCCAACCCATTGTTTGCCCACCTGGAGCCGGCAGTACACCCCGAAGATTCATTTATCGCTGAACCACCGGCGCTGGCGGTGTGGATGAGCCATGGCGATAAAGTCAACGGGCTGCCGCCCGGCTTCCAACCACTGGCACACAGCGATAACGCGCCTTACGCCGCCGCCGCGGACGTAGAGCGCGGCTACTACGCGGTGCAGTTCCACCCGGAAGTGACGCACACACCGCAAGGAGCACAACTGCTGCGCAACTTTGTCCACCAGATTTGTGGCTGCCGCGCCGATTGGACGCCGGCTAACTTCATCGAAGAAACGACGGCGCAGCTTCGGGCGCAGATTGGCAATGGTAAAGTGGTGCTGGGTTTGAGCGGGGGGGTGGATTCCGCGGTGGCGGCGGCGCTGGTACACCGCGCCGTGGCGGAGCAGCTTACGTGCATTTTTGTGGATCATGGGCTGCTGCGGTATGGGGAAGCGGAGCAGGTGGTGGCTGCATTTCGAGAAGCGCAGGGGATGAAATTAGTCGCCGTGAATGCGGTGGAAGAGATGTTGACAGCACTGCACGGCGTGACCGACCCGGAACAGAAACGGCGTATCATTGGCGAAAAATTCGTGCGTATTTTTGAACGCGAGGCGGGCAGGTTGGGGCCTATTGACTTTTTGGGGCAAGGCACGATATATCCCGACGTGATTGAAAGCGCCGCCAGGGACAAACCAGAAGCGCAAACGATTAAGACGCATCACAATGTGGGCGGGCTGCCGGCAGATATGCAGTTCGCGCTGGTAGAGCCGCTGCGTTTGTTGTTTAAGGACGAGGTGCGGCGCATTGGACTGGCTTTGGGGCTGCCGGAAAGCCTGGTGTGGCGGCAGCCGTTCCCAGGACCGGGGCTGGCGATTCGCTGCCTGGGGGAAGTGACCTGGGAGCGCTTGCAGCGACTGCGGGCGGCGGATCGGATTTTTGTGGGGGAGTTGGAGAATGCCGGCATGTTGCGCCACGACACCCAACAAGCCTTCTGCGTGCTGCTGCCCGTCAAAAGCGTGGGCGTTATGGGGGATGGGCGCACCTATGAAGAAGTCATCGCCTTGCGCGCCGTCACCACGGAAGATTTCATGACCGCCGACTGGGCGCGCCTGCCTTATGACTTGCTGGCGCGCGTCAGCCGCCGCATTGTCAACGAAGTCCAGGGCGTCAACCGCGTCGTCTTCGACATAACTTCCAAACCACCTGGAACGATTGAGTGGGAATGAACGTATAGAAAACGGTTAACACGAACGCATCCGCGTATTCTCGACTGCAAGAAGGGTTTCAACTTGCACCACAGCAAAAGAATGGGAGGAACATGATGGATTATGGCAATTTACTCTCGCGCGCCTGGCGCATTGTCTGGCGCAACAAATACCTGTTTGTACTTGGTTTCCTGGCTGCGTTGGGCAGCGGCGGACAACGGTCGCCGCAGACCAATTATCAAATGACCAGCGGCTTCAATCCGAATGAGTTGAACCAGCCGCTGCAGCAACTGCGCCAGTTTTGGGCTGAATTTGGCCCGCTTGTATTGACCCTGACAGCGGTCGTCATTGTTTTAGGCGTGATCGTCTGGCTGCTGCGGCTAATCGCCGAAGCAGGTTTGATTGACGCCGTACAACAGATTGAACAGACGGAGTCGCCTGGATTGGGCGGCAGTTTTCGAGCGGGGGGACGGTATCTGGGACGCATGATCGGTCTAAACCTGGTCTTGTATGGGCCCTTATGGTTATTTGGGCTGCTCATGGCTGCCGCGGGTCTGGTGGTATTCGGTTCTCTCCTGGTCACGCAAGATATGGCGCCTTTACGCAGTATAGGCG
>JAGVTM010000661.1 GCA_019136785.1 Chloroflexota bacterium
CACGATGAAACGGCGGTTTTTCTACAACGGGTGATGGGGCTGGAACTCGCGGCAGAAGAGATTGCTGCCCTGGAAGCCCGCACCGAAGGCTGGATTGCCGGCTTGCAGTTAGCCGCGCTTTCCATGCAGGGGCATCAGAGCGATGCTGCCAGTTTCATCGCTGCCTTTACTGGCAGCCACCGCTATGTGCTGGACTATCTGGTTGAGGAAGTCCTGCGCCAACAGCCGGAAAGCGTGCAAAACTTTCTGCTTTGTACTTCTATCCTGGACCAGCTTTGCGGCCCGCTTTGTGATGCCGTGTGTCTGGTTCCTGCGGAAACGCCCGCGCCTGATGCCGCCCGTACCGGACAGGAAGCTCTGGAATTGCTGGAGCGCGCTAACTTGTTCCTCATCCCGCTGGACAATGAGCGCCGCTGGTACCGCTATCACCACCTCTTTGCCGACGTTCTGCAGACTCACTTAATAGCGGAACAGCCTGAAGACATAGCCGTCTTGCATCAGCGGGCCAGCGCGTGGTACGAGCGCCAGGGTTTGATGGCTGAAGCCGTGCGCCATGCGCTTGCCGCGGCGGATTACGCGGGCGCTGCCAGGATCATCGAACTGGCCTGGGCAGAAATGGATAGGAGCCGCCAATCAGCTACATGGCTGGGCTGGGTCAAAAAACTACCCGATGAGCTGGTGCGCGTCCGTCCCGTGCTGAGTGTTGGCTATGCCTGGGCGCTGCTGGATACAGGCGAATTGGAGGCGGCAGAAACACGGCTGCGGGACGCCGAGCGCTGTTTAGCCTTTATTGCTGTAGGGAGCGATCATCCGGAACCGCCCTCTGGCGCAGCCGCCGGGCAGCCTCCCCCAAGCCTGGCGAGGGACCGGCAAAGGATCGTTATCGCCGACGAAGAAGAGTTCAAGCTGCTGCCAGGAACAATCGCGGCAGCCCGCACCTATTATGACCTGGCTCTTGGCGATATGCCCGGAACCATCCAACATGCCCAACAGGCGCTTGACCTTTTACCCGAAGCAGATCACCTGCGGCGCGGAACGCCAGCGGCGCTCCTGGGGCTTGCCTTCTGGGCCAGCGGCGATTTGCCCGCCGCCCAACGCGCCTTTACGGCAGCCATGACCAGCTATCAAAATGCCGGCAACATCCTCTTCGCCATTACAGGTACGTATGTCCTGGCGGAGATGAAAATGGCGCAGGGGCATCTGCGCGAAGCGGTCAGGCTATGTGAAGCGTCCCTACAGCTTGCCAGGGCGCATGACGAAGCGGCGCGACGCGGCGCGGCGGACCTGCACACGGCGTTAAGTACGCTGTACCTGGAACAGAACGATCTGAAAGCGGCGGCAGTCCATCTGCAGCGCAGCAAAGCGTTGGGTGAGCTGGCGGCACTGCCGCGCTGGCGTTATCGTTGGTGTCTGGCGCAGGCGCGCAGCAAGGCTGCCCAGGGAAACCTGGACGACGCGCTCAATTGGCTGGATGAGGCGCAGCGGCAGTATGTCAGAGGCCCGGTTCCGGAAGTGCGCCCCATAGCGGCGTGGCAGGCGCGGGTCTGGATCGCCCAGGACAGGTTGGCTGATGCCCTGGGTTGGGCTCAGGAGCAGGGGGTGTCCGTTGACGACGACCTCAACTATCTGCGCGAGTTTGAACATATCACGCTGTCCAGGCTGTTTATAGCCAGATTTGAGCGCGAACGGGACGATGACTTTATTCAGGGAGCCTTGAGGCTGCTGGAGCGCCTGCGACAAGCGGCTGCCGCCGGTGGGCGGGCGGGCGGTCTCATCGAAATCCTGGCGCTGCAAGCCCTGGCGTACCAGGCGCAGGGGCGTATTCCTTTGGCGCTGGCAGCGCTAGAGCGCGCCCTGCTTCTGGCGGAGCCAGAGGGCTATGTGCGAATTTTTGTGGATGAAGGGGTCCCGATGGCGCGATTGTTGGCGGAAGCGGGCGGGCAAGGAATCCTGCCCGGCTATATCCATAAGCTCCTGGCGGCGTTTGCGGCTGAACCGCACGCAGCCGCAGGCGACTCCCCGGCCTTCTCTCCACCTGCGGCACAGCCGCTGGTTGAACCATTGAGCGAGCGCGAGTTGGAAGTACTCCATCTGCTGGCTCAGGGGCTTTCCAATCGGGAGATAGGCGAGCGACTCTTTCTGGCCCTGCCCACTGTTAAAGGGCACAACCGGAATATCTATAGCAAACTGCAGGTGCGCAGGCGCACGGAAGCCATTGCCCACGCCCGTGAGTTGGGCTTGTTGTAGGCGGTACGTAACTCTGCCCGCCGGTCTGTCGGCGAAAACTCCCCTTAACCATACCTCCGACCATACTTTCGTATCTATACGCCCATACCGCATGGCAGGTATACTGCCGGCACATTGCATCCGGTGAAACGGGTTGCCAACCTGCCCTATCCTGAGCTTGTTGAAGGATACGCTGTTTTCGGAGGAGAAAAATGTCACGTCCCAAATTATGGGCATCTGGATTTTGCCTTATTGTAGCGCTCCTGGCGCTTTTTATGACGGGAATGTTGCCAGGAGAAAAGGCGGCGGCTGCCACCGGTTTGCCGCCCGGCGCGGCCGCTTACAGCGGGCGCGGCCCATACAGAGTGGGAACAGACGTGCTGCTGACTGACGGCGACGCGCCATTGGAGATAACCATATGGTATCCGGCAGCCGGGCCTGGCAGCGACGGCGACGGCAGCGTCGGGCCGCCAATTACCTATTCTTACGAAATCAAGTTGTTTTCTCCTGTGGGAAAATGGGCGCTGGCAGCCTATGACGGGCAAGCCATCCGCCATGACCCCTATGATCTGGCAGCGGCGCCCTATCCGCTGGTGATCTTATCCCCAGGTTTTGCCCTGGGCAGCGCAACCTACGCCTGGCTGGCGGAACATCTGGCTTCCTATGGTTTTGTGGTCATTTCACCTGAACAT
>JAGVTM010000141.1 GCA_019136785.1 Chloroflexota bacterium
TTGCCGGCATCACCCACCAACTATCGCATATAGACGACCCTGTCCGGGGTGAGATGCTGGCTGTGCAAGCCGTTTATGCTTCTCTCTATGGGCAGCCAGACAACGCGATTGAATGGGCCACGCAGGCGCTGGCGCTGATTGATCCAGCAGACGCTCTCAGTCTGGCGGCGGCGTTTCAAGCGCTGGGCAACGCCTACCGTTATCAGGGCAAATTGGACGCAGCCATAGACGCTTATACCCAGGGCATACAGCAGTTCGAAAAGCTGGGCAATGCCTTTATGCGGCATCTGCCAGTGTATCGCATTGCCAGTATTCAAATCATGCAAGGGCGGCTGCATCAGGCGTGGCAAAGTTATGAATCAATCCGCCAGCAGGCCCAGGCAGCCGGCTATGAACCGTTGATCCTCAGTGGGGAGGTATTTGGGCATCTGAGCGACCTGTATTGGGAGTGGAACGACCTGGAGCAGGCTAAGGCTTATGCGCAACAAGAGATTGATCTGGCACAGTCAGGTCATATGCTGCTGGCGCTGGTGGATGGTTATCTGAAGCTGGCGGCAGCTCAAGCGGCGCAAGGGGAACGCGCGGCAGCCAGAGAAGCATTGGATTTGGCAGCGACTACAGCCGCCCAACTACAAGCGGCGGCTGTTTCGGCGCAGGTCACCATGCACCAGGCCAGACACGAACTGGCGTGGGGCAACCTGAGTGCAGCGGCAGCCTGGGCGCATCAATACGCACACCAACGGGCCAGCGGCACAAACAGCCTGACGCCACTGCTGGCGCAAACGGCAGACCTGCTGTTAGCCCGTATCTGGCTGGCGCAAGGGCAGATCGGGGCGACGCTGGAACTGCTGCAAGAAGCTGTGCGCCAGTTCGAGGCGATTGGGCGTATCCGCCTGGTCGTTGAGGCTAACGTGCTGCGAGCGCTGGCGTGGGCAGCGCAGAATCAAGAGACCGCCGCGCAGAAGGCGTTGAGCAGCGCCCTGGCGGCAGCCAGGCAGGAGCATTACATTCGCGTATTTGTGGAAAACGGGCCCGCGCTGGTTCCCTTGCTAAATAGGGCGCGTTACCTATTCCCCGACTATGTTTCGCAGCTTTTGAGCGCCATGCCGTCCAGTCCGGCTTCCAGCGCACCTCCGTCTGCCGCTCTTGACTCATTGACCATGCGGGAGCTGGAAATTCTGAGACTGATTGCCCAGGGGCAGTCCAACCAGCAAATTGCCGATACCCTGTTTATCAGTGTAGGCACGGTCAAAGGGCACGTAAATCACATTTTTAGCAAGCTGGACGTGAAGAACCGCACACAGGCATTGGTACGTGCGCGTGAGTTGAAATTGTTGGGGGACGGGTAGGATCATTGACTATTACGCCAGTCATAACTTTGGTTAGACGACAAATGTCGCGGAAGGGTCTACACTTGGAGTATGTTAGAACCATTGCGACTCCGCGTAAGTGACGCTTTGAGGCGTGAGCCAGCGGCAACGCTATCTACCAGTGGCCCTGGCGGCATTCAGGCGGGATTTTTTCCGTGTGAGGCGGACGGGTTGACGCTGTATCTGTTGGTTCCGGCCGCATCGGACGTGTTGTTCAACCTGGAGTCGGAAAAGGGGGTAGTCATCACGACGCCCGGCTGGCAGATGGAGGGGAAAGGGGAGGTTGTGCCTCTGTCTCAAGCGCCAGCGGGTCTCCGTCTGGCTACTTTGCCGCAGGCGGCGGGATGCGTGCTGGTGGCGGTGCAGTGCCAGCGCATGCACGTGAACTGGTCAGAAGGTTGGGGGTACCGCGAAACCATTGATTGTGGGGTATTCGCCATGCAGCGCTCACCCCAAAGCACAGTTTGCGCCTGAACCCTCAGGCAGCCCCGTTCCTTTGGTAGGGCAAACTGTTTGAAGTTTAAGAAAATAATTCGGCAAACGGGGGTGAGGACACCCCCATCCTCCAACCACTAAGGGGGAAGGGGGCTTTCGGAGAGGGCGAGGGACACTGCGCGCCACTCGCCCTACATTACCCCTTCCCTGGCAGAGGGATAGTAAGCGCCCTTCGCCCACCATTGCCCTTTCCCTGGCAGTGGGGCGGGATTACCTGATTATTTTCTCAATGTCCAATTAGTTTGCCCACCGCTTTCTCCGCGTGAATCTGTTTTCAGAGGATAGACGGGCTGCCAGTCTGCTCTACAGGGTTAGCTATTTGGGGAGCTTAACACTTACCTGGCAATACTGAGATCAGGTGAATGGTTTCCATCATTTCCGTCTTCCTTTCATTTTAGATAACCGCACACGTGGAAGTTATACCCACCTTGTCTTCCCCCTCACTAAAACTGAATTGGGCGAAGGGTCTGATTTCATTGACTACTATTTGTCTCCCGTGCTATACTGCTACGCGGCTATGGGCAATTTTATCAGTCTGAACGAACCGGTGCTCATTTTGAATATTAATTATGAGCCTTTGCACGTTTGTAACATCAAGCGGGCAATGAACTTGCTTGTTGCCGGCAAAGCCGAAATCGTGTGCAATGGGCGGGGGTATATTCGCACCAGCAATGAACAGTTTGAAATCCCGTCGGTGATCAAGCTGGCGTATATGGTCAAGCGACCGCGACCACATATTGCCTTGTCCAAGCGGGAGATTTTGCGGCGGGATGAGTATATGTGCCAGTATTGCGGGCGCAAGACGCATTTGCTAACGATTGACCACATTATTCCGCGACATGCCGGCGGCAGCCATAGTTGGGCTAACCTGGTGGCGGCGTGCGCGCCCTGTAACCGGCGTAAAGGAGGGAAGACGCCGGAGCAGGCAAACATGTATTTGCGCCGCAAACCGTTTGAGCCGCATCCTTCGGCTTATTATTTGTTTGGCAACCATCTGGAAAAGCGCCAGGAGTGGCGGGAATACCTGGAAGGTTGGTAGGAAAGTGTTAATTG
>JAGVTM010000207.1 GCA_019136785.1 Chloroflexota bacterium
CCCGTCAGAAGGCGTCGCCAACGTCCCGGCGTGGGTTGTGGCTGCCGGTCCCAAAAGCCAGTGGGGATGGCGGGATGCAGCGCCGCCAGGCCCGTGAGAATCGAGCCAGCCAGTATCACCAATTCCGGCAATCGTTGGCATGTTTCAGGAGCATAGACAAACTGACGATGAGCGCCCACCATTTGTTTGCCAGCTAGTGGGAGTTGTTCCACTGGCCAACGGTCTGTGTAAAGGCGATGAACGGTTCTTGGTGCCAACTTCACGTTCGTGGCCAGGAGCAACGGATTGTCATAGCGCGGATCACGGATGGCGTAAACATCAAACAGGTCGGCTGTGGGACTGGGCAGCACATCTGGACGCACCAGGTCGTACCAGAC
Source organism: Chloroflexota bacterium (assembly GCA_019136785.1). Lineage (GTDB taxonomy): Bacteria > Chloroflexota > Anaerolineae > Promineifilales > Promineifilaceae > JAGVTM01. The sequence goes on from JAGVTM010000207.1 coordinate 378, forward strand.
TTGCGCGGTGATAGTCTCGCCTGTTTCCAGAACCCAACTGAAAGTCTCATCCGGGGGCGTGGCGGCAATCTCTTTCTTCTTGTACTGACGTGCCAGGGGGCGTACACATGGCCCCTTGGTGGGCTTTTTGCCACGTTTGTGTGGCGCATAAGTCAGGTAGTTGCGCCGGGCCGTGAAGTTTCGGGGTAAGCGCAGCAGGTAACGGGCTACCTGGGCTTCATGGCAAGACTTAATGGCGAATCCCGCATCCACGAGCATAATTTCGTCAAGACGCAGGATGCGCGCTACTTTTCGCAGCAGCGCTTTCTTCAACGATGCTTCACTGGGGTCTTTGGGATGGACGCGCAGGATAGCCTGGGGCAGCGGGATCCGTTTTTCTCCTACCTGCCCGATGCGCACCACCAAACCCAAGATAACGGCAGGCAGCGTTTTTTCCGCCACGCTGTGGTAATACTTGGACAGCAACCCTTTCAGTTTGGGTCGCCAGAAGGGGGTGGTATCCACGGCCAGAGCATAGTACCCTTCATAGCAGCGGGGTTCCCAGCGTTGTTGCGCTTGCATGTACTGTTCCCAAGCCACTATCAATTCGCCGATTTGCCACATGCCTCCGCGAAAGGCCCGCCAGGCGCGGCGAACTGCCTGTTCACTAATGCCCGTTGCTTGCAAGGCGGGGAAAATCGCTCCCCGATGGGTCAACAGGTTACCGTTCACCAGCATCCAGAGAAAGTGTAGCATGGACAGATTTGTGCCGATGGGCAAATTGGCTACAATTGCAGTCAGGGCCGACATTGTTGGTTCAACTGCTGGTGGCATGTTTGGGTCTCCTTTTGGGTCGGATGTTTTGACCACTAACATGCCACCATTTTCGTTTTTTGTCACGTTTTAGTTAGCGGAAAGTAGAGTTATTTATATTTCTGGCTTGAAAGATGGTAATTATTCACTCCCCCCAGATGATTAACTGGCATAATAGTCAAGGTCGGTATAAGCTAGAGACATGCGCTTAACGGATCACGACCTGAAACAACTCAGTGCGGCATACCTGGCATCGCTTTCGCCAGAGCAACTGTTGTACCTCAGTAAGAAGATGCTGGACGATCTACGTGATGCGCGCGACCGGCTTAACCAAACGCCGCAAAACAGCTCCCGGCCGTCTGGAAGCTATGCCCCCTGGCAACAAAGCGTTTCCGAAGCCAAAGAGGAGCCAACAGAACCAGCGGCGGCAGCCACGGAGCCGGAGCTAAAAGGGGAGAAAGAAGCCAGCTCCAGGGAGCGGCCTGCTAAACCTGTCACCGGCAAACGGAAGGCGGGTAAACAACCTGGTAGCCGGGGGGTGGGGCGACGGGTCGAAATGGTCGTCACGGATGAGGTCCCCCATCGACCGCCAGCATGCACCGCCTGTGGTCAATCGTTTGGTCAACAAGTGCCTTTCCAGGCCACGACAGGTCTGTATGTGTTGGATATTGAGCGCAGCGTACACGGGTTACAGGTCAGCCACATCAAACATCTCTATGGCGAAAGCGCCTGCGGCTGCGGTCATGTGACCCAAACAAAGCCAGGTAGTTGTGCAGATGAACTGGGGTGGACAGTGGCACTGACAGAATGGCATTTGGTGGGGCCAACGCTGGCATCGCTTATCATCTGTCTTTCTCTCCGTTTACGCCTCTCGCGCTCCCGCATCCGCGAATTCCTGCAAGATTGGTTGGGAGTCAGCCTCAGCATCGGCTGTATCAACCAATGCTTGACTGAAGGAGGACGCGCCGTAGCGCCGCTAGAAGAGGAGTTGGTGGCCGAAATCCAACAATCAGAACTGTTGCACGCCGATGAAACCGGTTGGAAAGAGAACGGACGTATCGTCTGGCTGTGGGTTCTGCGCAGCGCCACAGTGACCCTTTACCTCATTGGGCGGCGCAGTTGGGAAGTAATCGCCAACATCATGGAGCAGTTTGGGGGCTGGCTGATGAGCGATGGCTATGGGCAATATCGCGCCTACAGCAAGCGGTTGCGCTGCCTGGCGCACCTCATCCGCAAAGCGCGTGGGTTAGCCGAGAGTTGCCACCCAGCAGCGGCGGCGTTCGGGCAAATCGTCCTGCAAACAATTGCTCTGGTAGTCGAGGGTATCTATTGCGCGCGCGGCGACCCAACCATAGACCTGACGGAGAAGTTCGCGGCGAACCTGGCACAGTTGCAGACCATCTGCGCACAACACCGCGACCATGCGCACGAGAAAACGAGGCAACTGGCTCGTGAGTTCCTGAATGACTGGACGGCAATCTGGCAAGTGTTAGCCTATCCTAACCTGCCCATCACCAACAATGTGGCCGAACAAGCATTGCGCCATTGGGTGATCGCCCGCAAAATCAGTCATGGAACCCGCACCGCAGAAGGTAGTCGCGCGTACACCCTGTTAGCCAGCGTGATAGACACCTGTCGTCAACGGGGCGTCTTACCCTGGCCCTACATCGCGCAGGTCATTGCTGAGCGTCGCCAGGGAAAGGTCGCCCCCCCCATCCCCCAGGCTGTGGTATGAGTAGC
>JAGVTM010000327.1 GCA_019136785.1 Chloroflexota bacterium
TGGAACGCGAAAAGAAGTTTATCGGGCGGCATGGCGGGTTATCCGCCGCCGAGATGCACGTGCCCTGGTGGGTATTTCGCCTGGACCAAAGCTGAGCCGCCTGCTTGACAGTCTGCGCCAGATTCGATAGCATCCCCCCATGCGCGCCCGTGCCGCAATCGGCGTATATTCCTGAACTCCTGGAGGCGTATGGACACATCATCTTCAACCAAGGCAACGACGCCAGACAAACCGACCCTGACCGACTTACTGCGCACAAACACCCGATGGTTTATTGATCCCATCGTGACCTTCCTGGCTCGTTTCCATCTGTCGCCGGACGCTTTGACCGTTGCCGGCATGTTAAGCCACTACCTCTTTGCCTGGTTGATTGCCACCGGACAACTGCGTTGGGCTGGCGTGGCTATCTTTTTTATTGCTCCCCTGGATGCCCTTGATGGCGCGCTGGCGCGCAAACTGGGCCGCAAACAAGGCGGCTTTGGCGCTTTCCTCGATTCCACGTTGGACAGACTGGCGGAGATTGTCTTGTTTGCCGGCTTTCTGATCTACTTTGCGGCGCAGGACAGTGTTCCAATGGCGCTGGCAACTTACGTGGCCCTGACGGGTTCGCTCATGGTTAGCTACATTCGCTCGCGGGCAGAATCCTTGGGTCTTTCTTGCAAGGTGGGCTTGTTTAGTCGTGTGGAACGATATGGCGTCCTCGTGCTGGCGCTGCTGTTGAATCTGCCCGGCTATGGCATCCTCATTCTGGCGGTGGGGACGTATTTGACGACGATCCAGCGCATTCATCACGTGTGGCGGCAGTACCGTTGAGGTGGGCATGCGCATAGTAGACCGGCTGCGGGCTGCGCCTTATTGGGGCGTCATTATTCTGCTCTGGGCATTGGGCGTGGGGCTGTACATTTACCACTTGATCAGCGGCGTCACGCCCGACCGCGTGCTGTTCACGCTGCCGCTGCTGGAACTTGACGTTTACTGGTATGGTTTTCTCATTATGGGCGGCATTGCCCTGGGTTCCTGGGTGGTCAGCGCCCTGGCTCAGGAAAAGGCAGAGGCGCTGCTGCACGCGCACGTGCCCGCCGCAATCCGTGAGCAGCCGCTGGTTATAGCGCCGCCGCCATCCGCAGCAGATGCCCCGCCCCAGGAAACGGCGGGCTTTGAACTGCCGGCAGAAATCCACCGCCATCTGGCGCGGCAGGGCATCCACAATTTGGGCCAACTGCTGCTGCATTGGGGCTTTAATCCCCGCGCCATGGGCCTTAATCAGGCCGGGCGCGCGGAAGTGGGCAGTCGCCTGGCGCAGCATTCGCAGTTGCAGCCTGCCTGGCTGGATGATCCCCCCTGGCGGCAGTGGAACCCCGAACACGTCTGGAATGGCATCCTTTGGTGTACGGTGCTGGCTATTGTGGGCGCGCGCCTCTACCATGTCCTCACGCCATCCCCCAGTATGGCGGCCCTGGGCATCAACTCCCCGGCCGACTACTGGCGCAACCCGATGCAGTTGCTGAATTTGCGCAACGGCGGTCTGGGCATCTTTGGCGGGTTGATCGGCGGCGCGGCCGGTCTCTTTATTTATGCCCGCCGCCAGCGTATGCGCGCGCTGCCCTGGACCGACCTGGCAGGCATTGGCGTGGCCCTGGGGCAGTGGGTAGGGCGCTGGGGCAACTTCTTCAACCAGGAATTATACGGACGCCCTACCAATGCGCCCTGGGCTGTGTCTATAGACCCTATCTATCGCCTGCCGGCATATGCCGACGTCGCCCGCTTCCATCCCGCTTTTTTGTATGAATCTCTGTGGAACTTTCTGGCTTTTGCCAGCCTCTATTTCTTATATCGCCGCTGGGGGCAGCGTTTACGGGTAGGCGACCTGACGGCGTTATACCTGGTTTTCTATGCCGTCGGGCGAATTTTATTGGAGTTTGTGCGCCTGGACAGCCGCACCTTGAGCGTTGGCGGGGTCGCCCTGCCTGTGGCTACCGCCGTTTCCCTGGGAATTGTGCTGCTCATGGTTCTCTGGCGCGTCTGGGTACGGCGGCTGCCGGCAGCGGCGTAACATCTCGACGGATACCATCTGGAGCAGTAGTAATGACCGTAGATGATTCATTGATTGGCCGCCAACTGGCAAATTTTCGCATAGAGAGAGTCCTGGGGCGCGGCGGCATGGGGGTGGTTTACTACGGTTGGGACGTCAAATTGCAGCGTCCGGTGGCGATCAAAGTCATTGATGCCCGCTACCGTGGGCGACCGCATTATGCGCAGCGGTTTTTGCAAGAAGCGCGCGCGGTGGCTACCTGGCGGCACGCCCACATCACGCAGGTTTTCTACGCCGACGACCAGGACGGTCTCTACTATTACGTCATGGAGTACGTGGATGGCCTTGATCTGAGCGATCTGTTGGATCAATACCGCGCCGATGGGGAGACAATGCCCTATGAAGACGTGATGCGCATTGGTTATGCCGTGGCCAGCGCCCTGGATTACGCCCATCGCAAAGGCGTCATCCACCGCGACGTGAAGCCTTCCAACATCATGGTGGCTCGCGACGGGCGTATCTTGCTGGCGGATTTTGGGCTGGCGATGGACGTGGAGCAGGGGTCGCAGGGAGAGGTTTTCGGTTCGCCCCATTACGTGGCCCCAGAACAGGCGCGCCGTTCAGCCAACGCCGTGCCCCAGTCTGATCTGTATTCCCTGGCTGTCATCCTGTATGAGATTCTGACCGGCACGCTGCCCTTTGACGATCCTTCACCCACGGCGGTGGCTTTGCAGCATTTGACGCTGCCGCCGCCGCCGCCGCGCGAGCGGAACCCCAACCTGAGTGCGGAAGTGGACGCGGTGCTGCTGCAGGCGCTGCGCAAAGCGCCCGCCGAACGGTACCGTACGGGCTTGGAATTGATGGACAC
>JAGVTM010000060.1 GCA_019136785.1 Chloroflexota bacterium
CAAGGGGGACTGGTAAGCGAGAGTCGCCCACCGCCCCCTCCAGGCAAGGGGGACTGGTAAGCGAGAGTCGCCCACCGCCCTCGCCCTCTCCGAAAGCCCCCTTCCCCCTTTAGGGGGAAGGGGGTTGGGGGATGGGGGTTTGCTTCCCCCGTTTAGTAAGAAAAAGGCCCCGACCCTGCCATACAGAGCGTGATTAAGCGTCAATGCAAAGAGACGTGGCTGCAATGCGGCAGTGATGAAAAGCACGATGAGGCGTCCGTGTGGCATCAATGAACGTCAGTGAGGTTGCGATGATTGTATGGCAGAGTCAGGATGACAGTGAACAGCAAATTTCAACAAACTAAGAAACCGGGTTCGTCACCACACACACCAAACCTCATCTTGGTTGCCTGGTCTGCGGCTGAGAAACCACAGGCAGCGCCACGCGCTGGCTGCGCCACCAGATACCTGGCAAGCGGCTCAATTTACCCCACCCACTCACATGAGCGCGCCGCGAAAACACATCATAATCATGGGCTTCAATATCCGTCAGGATGCCGCGATACAATTCCGCCGCCGCCCCAATCGCCAGCCGGCCGCTGGCATCCAGCAGCGCGATCCCCGGCCACGCTTCCTCATATAGCTGGTGATTCCGCTCAATCTGGAACCGCATAAAAGCCCGCCAGGCGCCTGTTACCCGCCCCGCCGCCAGGTCAGCCCGGCTCAACCCATAAGCGGCCAGCTCTTCCTGCGGCAGGTAAACCCGCCCATTCTGCAAATCCTGCGCCACATCCCGCAAAATATTGGTCATTTGCAGCGCCACCCCCAGCTTGATAGCGTAAGGAACAGCGGCGCTGCCGGCATAACCAATAATGTGCATACTCATCAAACCCACCGTGGAAGCCACACTGTAGCAGTAGGTAGCCAGATCGGCAAACGTCTCATAACTCGTTTGCGTCAGATCACGCGCCACCCCATCCAGCAGTTGGTGCGCGTAATGCAGCGGAATGTGGTAACGCGCGCGCGCGTCCGTCCAGGCCAGGATCACCGCGTCCTGCGTGTGCCCATAGCCGCTCAGCGCTTGCTGTCGCCACTGCGCCAGATGCGCCGCCGCATCCTTTTCCCCATTATCCACAATATCGTCGCTGATACGGCAAAAGGCATAGAGCGCCCGCACTGCGCGTCGCTTATCTGCCGGCAGCAGCGCCGAAGCCATGGTGAAAGAGCGGCTGTGCCGGGCTGTTAATGCCTCACAGGCGGCATACGCCTGCTCTAACTGGACGCTTTTGGCAGCATGATGATGGGAAAAAGCGGGCATACTATCTGCCTGGCTTTGCGCCAGCGACAACAGATTGTGTTCCCAGGCGGTCTGTGCGAATGTCATTGCTTCCTCCAGATTTTGCCAAAGTGAGCCGGATTGATAGCCTCGGCGCTCAGGCCAGAGCCAGTTCAGGCGCCGTGTAAGTCACGTATTCAGGCAATTGGCGACCTATGGGCGCAGGCCCGCCAATAAGTTCATCTACAATTTTGGCTGAGGCCAACACCCCAGGGATGCCCGCGCCTGGGTGCGTCCCCGCCCCCACAAAGTACAGGTTGTCGAAATCCTCCGACCGGTTGTGCGGGCGGAACCAGGCAGATTGCGTCAGCGTCGGCTGCACAGAGAAAGCTGAACCCAGGTGGCTGTTCAACGTGTTTCGGAAATGCCTGGGGTCAATCATCTGTTCAGCCACAAGATTCGCCTGCAGATTGGGCAGATAGTTGTCCTCCAGGAACTGCATAATCGCGTCCCGATAAGGCTTGGCAACAGCCGCCCAGTCAATATCTGCCCCCAGATGTGGCACAGGCGACAAAACATAAAACGCTTCATGTCCGGGCGGAGCCATAGTCGGATCACTCAGCGTGGGCATGTGCAAGTACAGCGAGAAATCCTCAGCCAGACCCTTGTTGGCGAAAATATCCCGCAGCAACCCCTTATACCGCTCGCTCAAAATGATGTTGTGGTGCGCCAGTTTGCCATCGTTGTAGCGTCGCTTCGTGCCAAAGTAGATGACGAACAGCGACATGCTGTACTTCATGTTTTGTATGCGGCGGTCGCTGTTCTTGCGGCGGTAGGCGGCCGGAATCATCTTCAGGTACGTGTGAGCCACGTCCGCATTAGACACAACCACGTCCGCCTTAATCACTTCCCCATCCGCCAACCGGATGCCGCGCGCCCGGTTCCCTTCGACGACGATCTCTGCCACTTCCGCGTTCAGCGCCACCCGCCCGCCCAACTCCTCAAACAGGCGGGCCATACCCTGGACAATCGCTCCTGTCCCCCCCATGGCGTAATGCACGCCCCACTGCCGCTCCAGATAATGAATGAGCACGTAAAGCGAAGCCGCATCCAACGGGTTGCCGCCAATTAGCAGGGGATGGAAAGAGAAGCAGCGGCGCAGGAAATCATCCTGAATGAACTTAGAAACATAGCCATAAACGCTGCGGTAAGATTGCAGCCGCACCAGATCAGGCACGACCTTCAGCATATCCCCCACCCGCAGAAACGGCTTGTCAATGAGGCCCATGCCCGTGTCAAAGATGTCTTTGGTCGTTTCAATAAAGCGGGTGTACCCGTCGCGGTCTGCCGGATTCCACCGGTCAATCTGGTCCAGAATAAACCCATGGTCGCCGTTATAGTCAAAAGAACGACCCTGATGGTCAAAGATGCGGTAAAACGGGTCCAGGGGCACAATCTGGAAATAGTCGGCGGCACTTCTCCCCGCGCTTTCCCAGATTTCGTCAAACATGAACGGCGCCGTAATGACTGTAGGCCCCCCGTCAAATTTGAAGCCGTTTTGCTCATACACATAAGCGCGCCCGCCCAACTTATCTCGCTTTTCATATATCGTTACCTGGTGCCCGCGCGCCGCCAGCCGGATA
>JAGVTM010000157.1 GCA_019136785.1 Chloroflexota bacterium
GACCCCTCAGCGTCATCTGCGTCCCATTCTACCCCGCTCCTGGGATTTCAATAGGACGCTGATGACGCAGACAACGCGCAGATGAACGCAGATTAAATCCACAAAATCAGCGGCCCCTCAGCGTCATCTGCGTCCCATTCATTATGCGCCGGGAGAGATGAGCACTTGCAGCGCGCCGCTGTCGTCCAGGGCGGTGATGGTCACGGATACCTTGCCGGCATCATTCGTGAAATTGAGGATGGTGGAGTTTTCGCCCAGATCCAGCGGTTCGCCATCCGGCTGGTAACCCAGGTTGGCCATCTCCGTCTGGTAGAACGAAACGACCTCGGCAAAAGGCATGTTCGTGCTGTAGATCACGATGCCCTGGAACTGGCTGACGTTGGCGGCATCAGCCATCATGGGCCACTCTGATGCAGCCGAATCGGTCAAACAATCTGCCGGAATCGTCATTTCCGCCACTTGATTCAGTTCTGTCACATCGTAGGTCATGACCAGGTTACCGTTGGCGCTGGTGTTGGCGCCCGTAAACTGGTCGCTGACGCCGGTGGCTTCCAGTTCCATATGGGAGACAAAGCCATATTCTTTGGACAGACATACCAGTCCGTCTAACTCCTCCGCTTCGGCAAAACCGCCAGGGATATCGCTCTGGCTAAAGCTGTAGCAGTCCGAAACGAAGCCATTGTGTGTTTCCTGACCAACGTAGTTGGCGTTCTGTAAATCCGATAGCACGTCCTCTTCGGGCCGAATCATAGCGCCGAAGGGATCGGCAAATCCATCCATGTCGGCGCTGCTGCTGGAGAAGCAGCCCAACCCGCTCAAAGAGGTATAAGTCGTGTCGCCAATGGTGGTGACTTCGATCACCTGCGCTTCTGTCTGCTCAGGCAGACCAGACATAGTCATACTGAAACGCTGAGCCGGCGGGTTTTGCACCGTTACCATGTCCATGGTCATAACGGTTTCGACGCTGCTGCCATCTTCAGATGTGCCTGTGAAGTTCATGGTAATCACGGCGTGATAGCTGTTTTGCGCCTCCAGGGCGTCGCCGACCTCAGACAGTTGGGCGGCGGTGAGCGCCTGCGCGCCGCCGGCTTCGGTAGCCGCCGCGGCTTCAGTGGCTTGCGGGGCTTCGGTAGCCGCCGCTAAGGCAGCTGTGGTGGGGGTGGCGGCGGTTTCTGCCGGCATTTCCGCCGCTTCCTCTGCTGTGCTGGCTGTGGCGGCAGGCGCCACCGTGGCCGCGGGTTCTTCGCTCCCGCCGAGGCCACAAGCCAGCGCCGTCAGGCTCAAGATCAACACAAAGAGGGCAATCCAACGAGTTGTATGTTTCATCTTACTTTCCTTCTGTTTCTCAAGATAGTGTGTGGCTCTCATCCACCCCCATGACCAGGGGTTGGCTGGCTGTCTCCGCAGCCACGCGGGCCGCCCAGGCGTGTACGTCCACTTCAATGACGGGCCACGTGTTGTAATGGCAGGGCACAACCCGTTTGGGTTTCAGATAGTCCAACGCCAGGATGGAATCATCTGGCCCCATGGTGTAGTTGTCGCCAATGCACAGCACAGCCAGATCCAGGCCGCCCCGCCCAATCAGGGCCATGTCCGAGAACAGCGCCGTGTCGCCGGAAATGTAAATGCGCTTGCCGCCTACCGTCAGCAGCAAGCCGCCGGGCATGCCGCCGTTGCTGCCGTCGGGCAGCATGGAGCCATGCAGGGCAGGGGTGAATTTGACGTGCCCAAATGGGTGGTTATAGCCGCCGCCAATGTGCTGCCCATGTACCTTGTGGTGGCCCTGGTTTTCCACCCAGGAGGCAATCTCAAAATTGGCGATTACAGTGGCGCCCGTACGCCTGGCAATGGCTATGGCGTCACCCACGTGATCGCCGTGACCATGGGTGAGCAAGATATAGTCAGGATTCACAGCCGCCGCTTTAGTCTTAGCCAATGGATTGCCGCTGAAGAAAGGATCAACCACCAGCTTTACCCCGTCTACATTCAGAGACAGGGCCGAATGGCCGTGAAAAGTTAAGGTAACAGACATGACATACCTCCTTCGAAAATAGTGTATCGTAGGGCGGGTTGGCAACCCGCCCATTCCTTCAACAAGCTCTGAGCGTCGTCGAAGGATTCGTGGCTACGATCTTCATCCTGCTTAATCCATGAAATCTGTGTCGTGTTTGACCATGCGCTACGCCAAGTATAAGCAAGCAGGCAGGGGGCGTCAAACAAAAAAAGCGCCGCCAGGGAAAGGCGGCGCTGTCACTAGCCAGAGAAGGTTAAGCAGGATCAGGGGGTGAGGCCAAGACGTTGGGAGGCTTGCCGGCACAAACTGGCCCCGCCGGCGCTCAGCCAGCGCTGCAACGTTTCGCTGACGCTGGCGCCGCTTTGAATTTCGTCGTAAATGCCCGTGCTCCGCCCACGTCGCCGCCCGTTTGCTGCAGACGCTCTACGTAATAGGTCAGGCCCCGGCGGGCGTTGGTGTCGGGGTCCAACATATCTTCGCCCGCGCCAAAGTGAAAGGGCATCACCTGGAACAACCCCTGCGCCCCGGCTACAGATACCGCCTGCGGGTCGCCGCAGGACTCAATCTGCATAATGGTGGCGGCAATGTTGGGGTCCAGTCCATGAGCGGCTGCCCAGGCGGTGATCTGCGGGCCCCAGTGCTGCACTTCGGGCGTGAAGAGACTAGAAATACCGCTGGCCGGCATGGCAGGCGGCGCGGGCGCAGATTCCTCCGCTTCGGCTGCCTCAACCACGGCGGGCGTACTCTCTTTAATTGCCGGCAGCTTTGCCGCAAACAGCACCACGATACCCACCACCACTACCAGGATCAGCAGCATACGGCGGTGGACGGGATCAGGTCGCCAATACGTTTCCTGCGACACATGGACGTCGAAATAATCGTCGTCGGCTTCTTCCCGTTCCGTGAAAGGGGTACTGATGGGGTTCATGTGGATGGGAGGCATGGTGATCGCCATAGTGCAAAACCTCTGGACATGTCCCTATTGTAATCGGCTGCGTCCAAACAACCAAACAGAAGGGGTAAGTGGAATGGGGTCGCCACGCCGCCGGCGGCTGCGTCCGGTTTAATCGTCCTGGCTGCTGCGGGCCTTAAACGGTAAGCGCTGTCCCAACGGCGGCATGGGCGGGCGCTGCCGGCTGCGATTGTCAGGCGCACGGCGAACTGGCTGCGGCTGTTGGGCAATGGGCCGCCGCGACTGAACGGGCGACGTCTGTGGAGCGGGATCGGGGAATGGATCGGGCTGGTATGCTTCATCCGTCTCCACGGCGACCGCGGCTGTCACCGGCGGAGTAACCCCTGACCTGGCTGGCTGAGAAGCGTCAGGGCGATTGGGGCGCACCGGACGCGGCGCGGCTTTTAGCTGCTGTTGAGGTGCGGCAGCCGCGGCGGTTGGCCTGGGCGCGGGCGCGCTGCGAACAGGCGCGGTGGTGCGCGTTATGCTGGCGCGCAGGTCGCCCAGCATGTGGTCGCCTGCCAGGGTGATGCCGCCAATGAAGAGAATGCGTGTTAACCAGACGAGCACGGCAACAAAGATAGGCACAATTTGTAGCAACTGTTCGCGACTGAGGACTTCGTTGCCAAACTGGTGATTGAGCAGCGTCAACGAGATAGCCCACCAGGTCATCAAGGCGTTCATGGTGGCGCCCAACAACCAGGCCCCCATCAAGTACCATACTTCTTTGGGTTCATCCCGGCCCTTCTCTGGCGTGAAAAAACGCACCAGGCCGGCAAAGTCAATGGCGCAGAAAGCCACGGCGAGAATGGTTGCCCAACGCAGCCCCAGGAAGGCGACGTCGCCTAGCAAGTTCGCCAAAGCGTACTGGGTAGTATCAAAATTGAACATTTCAAACGCCAGCAGCGCCACAGCCATAATCAAAGCAATGGCCGCCTGCTTGCGCAGGACGGGCATCCCCGCCAGGGGATTGTTGAAAGTCATGCTGTTCCTCATGTGCCTGCCTCCTCGAACAGAGTGGTGGATGGTCATTGACCTGTGGTCAGAAGTTCCGCCAGCAAGGGCGATGCCGGGATAGAGAGTGATTAGAACACACGTTCTAAAATATTTCCAGCATAATAGCACGGGTGTTCTATTGTGTCAAGCCCGAAAAACGGAGGGTTTCTGACTGTGTGGCGTTCAGATGCGACGGAAATAGAAGGCGTTTTCGGCGCGAAAGTCGTAGGGGGCGTTGGCGATGAGGGCAACGTTGTTGAGGGTGATCTCCCAATCAATGGGAATCTGGCGAAACCACTGCAGCACGGCAGGCAGATTGTCTTCGGTGAGGTCACCCTGCGCCAGGGTAATGTGGGGCAGCCAGCGATCCGCTTCGTAATACAGGCTGGGCTCCACGGCAGCGGCGGCAAAGGCCGGGCGCAGCAGCCCGTGCAGCGCGGTCAGAGCCACGGAGCGAACGACGGGCGCGTAAAGCACGGGCTGTGGGTGGGTGAACAGGCCTAAGCCGGTGGCGCGCACGCTAAAGGGCGATGCCTGCTGGGCGATGATTTGCAGGGAGGGGCGGATGCCGGCAGCATCAATGCGTTCAGCCACGTAATAGGAAATATGGGGGATAGGCGTTCGCTGCGACAGGGCGGTCAAGCCAAAAGCATGCGCCAGACCATCCCAAATGGCGCGGACGCGCGCTTCGTGCTGTTCATCCAGAAGTGAAACAAGTCCTTCCATCTCGATATCTGTTTGACTTCCTCAGACGAAAGATTATACTAAAGAAAGAATAAATGTTCGAGTGCAAATAAGGAAAACGGCTCATGGATCATGTGAATCAGATTATCCAGGGGGATTGTGGGCAGATTTTACAGCAAATCCCCGATAATTCGATTGACCTCATTTTCACTTCTCTACTTTCGCTGCGAGACTGGTAATGTCTACACATCAAATTGACACACTCACAAACGAAGAACGCCGTACAAAAGTTTACACTGGTGTGGGCGAACCTACCATACCCGCCACTGTTACACCTGATACTCCTCTAAAGGAACTAAATCTAAACTGGCGCGAGCAGGACTTACCTGAAAGAATACGAACAAAACATGTCCATCGTTTACATCCGTATTTAGGAAAATTTGTACCGCAGTTGGTCGAAATATTCTTGCTAAAGTATTTTAGCCCTGGACAGACTGTCCTTGACCCGTTTGCAGGTTCAGGTACAACACTTGTCCAGGCAAATGAATTAGGGATCAAT
>JAGVTM010000549.1 GCA_019136785.1 Chloroflexota bacterium
ATAGAGTGGCTGCTGGGGCGGACAGCGGCTAAAGACGCCGTGCGCCATTTGCTCAAGCAGAAGCTCGGTCTGGTTCTTTGCCCGGCGGACATTGAAATTGGGCAGGATGAAAACAGGCGACCGATGGCGCAGGGTGACTGGTTGAGCCAGGTTGGCCAGCCCGTTGAGATTTCCATTACGCACACTGCCGGGGTTGCCGCCGCTGTAGCCAGCCTGAGCGGCAGCGTGGGCATTGACATGGAACCCGAGGGCCGGCAGTTGGTGGAATTTGCTAACGCCGCCTTTACGCCAGAGGAGCAGGCGCTGTTGGCAGAGTTGGGACAGCCAGACAGCCAGCGCTGGGATTTGCGGCTGTGGTGCGCCAAAGAAGCGGTGGGCAAAGCCATTGGGCAGGGCATGGCGCACGGGCCCCTGAGCTTTATCGCCCGGCGCATCAACCCACAGGATGGCCTTATTGAACTGGAAGCGTCTGAACGCATGGGTCAGGAATTCCCCATGCTGCGTGGGCGCACCCTGACTGCGGTAACGGGGCAAGACGAGGGATTTATTATTGCCACTGCCGTCAATTGAGGTATGCTTATGGGGTATGTTCGTCTGGGCTGGGGGCGCTTTCCCCGCTTTTCGTTTGCGAGCAGGCAATACCTTGAATGATAGCGCCACAACCGTAGCGCCGTAACCGGCAAGAGGCAGTTTTTTGTCAGCGCCGTTGAGATCAAAGAAGCGAGAGTATTAGATTATGACCCAAAGCAGAGATGAGGTGCTTACCTACGTATTGAATCTGTTGGAACAACTGGCAGAGGATTGGGATTACGAAGGTGAGGTTACCCCCGAAACGCTCTTGTTCCGTGGCTTGAATTTGCAGTCGCTAGACGTCGTCGTCTTAGGCAATTCAATTGTGGAGCATTACAATCGTCCCATTCCTTATGCCGATTTCCTGGCGGAGATTGGTCAGCGCGAGTTTAATGACGTTTCCGTGGCGGAATGGGTAGACTTCACGTACCAGCACATCATTTAAGATGCGGTCTGCCGCAAGCGGCAGATGGTCTGCCGCAAGCGGCAGGTGGTCTGTCGCAGCGGCAGGCGGTAACGGCGTGGTGTGTCAAACAAAGTGAGGCAGTAAACGGAGTAACGTAATGAGTTGTAAGAGTTTATTGATTGGCCTGGATGGGGCCACCTTCACGGTGTTGGACCCCTTCATGGCGCAGGGGTTGATGCCCAACCTGAAGGCGTTGGTGGACGGAGGCGTGCGGGCCACGTTGCGAACGATTGTGCCGGCATTGACTCCCCCCGCCTGGACATCCCTGATGACGGGTCGCCGCCCGGGCCATCATGGCATTTTTGATTTCTTCCAGAAATCCGCCGCCGGCAGTGAAAAGATAGAATTTTCTACATCCAAGGACGTACGCACCGAGACCGTGTGGAGCATGGTCAACAAAAATGGCTTGAGCGTCACCGTCCTGAATTTTCCCTTGATGTTCCCCGCGCCAGAACTAAATGGACACGTGGTGGCGGGCTGGATTCCCTGGCGGCAGCTTCGCCTGGGCTGCCACCCCAACAACCTGTATGACCGGCTCAAGGCGCTGCCGGGCTTTAACGTGCGCGAGTTAGCCATGGACATGGCTCTGGAAGCCAAAGCCACCGAGGGCGCCGCCGAAGAAGAGTACGCCGCCTGGATCGAACTGCACACCCGCCGCGAACAGCAGTGGCTCAAAGTCGCCAGTTACCTGATGGAAAATGAACCATCTGACCTGGTAGCCGTTCTGTTCGATGGCCCAGATAAAATCGGTCACCTGTTATGGCGCTTCATTGACCCGGCCCACTGGCCCGCTAATCCCACTGCGGAAGAAAGTCACATCCGCGACATGTGCTTCAACTACTTCCATAAGCTTGACCAGGCCATTGGTCAACTGGTGGGGTTGGCTGACCCAGAAGCCACTATCATACTGGCGTCCGATCACGGCTTTGGCGCTACCACCGAAGTGTTCCACATTAACACCTGGCTGGCTGAACACGGCTATTTGCAGTGGGTGGATAACCTGTCCATTGATACCAGCGGCGGCACGTTGGGCATGGGGCATTTGTCGCGCCACATCCATTGGTTTGATTGGAGCAAAACGGTGGCCTATGCGTCCACGCCGACCAGCAACGGCATCCACATCCTGAAAGCAGAGAACCCAGGTGATCCAGGCGTGCCGGCAGCGGAGTATGAAGCATTTCGCGCCCGCCTGATGGCTGAACTGGGTGCGTTCAAAGACGCACAGACAGGCGAACCCATCGTGGTGGAAATTCACACGCAAGAAGAGGCGTTTGCCGGCACAGCGCAAAAGCTGGCGCCGGATTTGACGCTGGTGCTGCGGGATGGCGGTCTGGTGTCTATTCTGCCGGCAGATGCGCCGCTAAAACCCCGCTCCAAACCTGAGGGCACGCACCGCCCGCTAGGAATTTTCATTGGCCAGGGGCCAGGGCTGCGCGCCGGGCTGGATGCGGGCGAACTCTCCATCCTGGACATCACGCCCATTCTGCTGTACAGCCTGGACATGGGCATCCCCAGCGACCTCGAAGGGCATGTGCCCATCGAAATCTACGAAGAAGCGCACCAGCGCCGCCACCCGGTGCAAATGGCTGCGCCCACAACAACTGCCGGCGGGACTGAGTCAGAGGACAGTTATGATGAACTGTACGACGAGGACGCCGAGGCGGCTATTCTGGCGCGCCTGATGGAGTTGGGATATATAGATTGAGAGCAATCCCCGTCGAATACAGTAACTATACAACCTCTCGATGCCTGAGCCTGTCGCAGCACTATCTTGCCTTCGACAAGCTCAGGTAATTCCTGTATAGATACGCGAAACAATTGCGATGGGGTTGCTAAAACAATGAGCAACTGCG
>JAGVTM010000321.1 GCA_019136785.1 Chloroflexota bacterium
CTACATTTTCGAAGGAGACAACATGGGCCGCGGCGCACCATACCCGTCCTGAGCTTGTCGAAGGAATGGATGAAAATTTTGCCACGAATGACACGAATTTAACGAATTTTTTCTCTGCGTTCGCGCCCCCGCGCGGGGGGCACAGCCGCCAGGCGGCGTCAGCGTCTCCGCGTGAGACTGTTTTTGAAGCCTTGTCCCTTCGGCAGGCTCAGGCCAAGCTCTGAGCACGGACGGCTACCGTCCGTCGTCGAAGGAATGGGCGGGTTGCCAACCCGCCCTACGATACGCTATTTTTGAAGGAGCGGTTTAGATGTATTACGACGATCCGACGCAGCCAGTTCAATATGTGTATCAGACGCCGCCGCCCAAACGCGGCTGTTTGGGCGGCTGTTTTAGCCGTTTGCTGTTGGTGCTGTTGTTGGGTGTGGGATTACTGGTTTTTGCCGGCACATTGATTGCCGGCACCCTCATCTACAACCAGCTAAACCAGGAAATTGAGGAAGGGATCGCCGCCCTGGACGCCGCCCGCACCCGCGACACCTTTGAAACCACCCGCATCTTCGACCGCCACGGTCAACTCCTGTGGGAATTCTTTGGCGAAGGCAATCGCACCCAGATTCCCCTGGCACAGATACCACCAGACCTGATCATGGCGACCATTGCCATCGAAGATGACACCTTCTACGAAAACAATGGCCTGGACGCCCCTTCCCTGATCGCCGCCATCATTGCCAATTTACGTAACCCGGAAGACCGACCCATTGGCGGCAGCACCATCACGCAGCAGGTGGTGCGCCACGTGGCCTTCGACTACGAAGAACGCACGACCGTTAGCTACAACCGCAAGACCAAAGAGATCATCCTGGCATGGATCATGAACCGCAAATACAGCAAAGACGAAATCCTGGAACTATATCTCAACGAAATTTATTATGGCAATCTGGCTTACGGTATCGAAGCTGCTGCTCAGACCTACTTCAAAAAACCAGCCCGAGACCTAAACCTGGCTGAAGCGGCTCTGCTGGCCGGGCTGCCGCAAAGTCCAGTGGATCTCAATCCCCTCACCAACCTGGAAGGCGCCAAAGAGCGGCAGTGGCTCGTTCTCACACAGATGGTGCGGGATGGCAAAATAAGCCGGGAGAGCGCCGAAGCGGCTTACCTGGAACCACTCACCTTTGCGCCGCAGGAAGTCAGCCTGACGGCGCCCCATTTTGCCGTCTACGCGCGGCAGCAGCTAGAAGCCCAATTCGGGGCAGACGTGGTAGCCAATGGCGGCTTACAGGTGACCACCACCCTTGACCTGGATTACCAAAGGCTGGCAGAACTGCTGGCGCGGCAGCACGTGGCGGAACTGAAGGAAGCGCACAACCTGACCAACGCCGCGCTGGTGGCGCTCAAGCCCGGCACGGGCGAGATTCTGGCGATGTTGGGCAGCGTGGATTACAGAGACGAGACGATAGACGGCAACGTGAACGTGACCTTATCCTTACAGCAGCCGGGCAGCGCCATAAAGCCTATCACCTATGCCGCGGCGCTGTCCCCCGACCCGGCCACGGGTGAACCTGCCTGGACGGCGGCAGACCTGTTGTGGGATGTGCCTGTATCCTACCCGCAGTTTGACGGCAGCGAGTACGATCCTGTCAATTACGATGGGCGGTTCCATGGCCCGGTGCGTTTGCGCGCCGCCCTGGCAAACAGCTATAACGTGCCGGCAGTGCTGCTGCTGCAAAACATTGGCTTGCCCCGTTTCTTACAGTTGGCGCAGCAAATGGGCATCACCACCTTCAGCCATGACGCCAGCCAGTATGGGCTATCCCTGACGTTGGGCGGCGGAGAAGTGACGCCGCTGGAGTTGACCGCCGCCTATGCGGTGTTGGCTAACGGCGGCTTCCGCATTCCGCCCGTGAGCATTTTGCGGGTGACCAAAAGCGACGGCACGCTGCTCTTTGAGTATCAGCCGCCCGAACCGGAGCCGGTTCTCGACCCGCGCGTGGCTTATCTAATCAGCGATATTCTGGATGATGATGCTGCGCGCGTGCCGGCAATGGGGCGCAACAACCCGCTGGCGCTGCCCTTCGCGGCGGCAGCCAAGACGGGCACGACAAACGATTTCCGC
Organism: Chloroflexota bacterium; assembly: GCA_019136785.1. Taxonomy (GTDB): domain Bacteria; phylum Chloroflexota; class Anaerolineae; order Promineifilales; family Promineifilaceae; genus JAGVTM01. The sequence continues at coordinate 2,117 of JAGVTM010000321.1, forward strand.
GATAACTGGACGGTGGGCTATACGCCCGGTCTGGTGGTCGGGGTGTGGACAGGCAATGCAGACAACAGCCAGATGATTAACGTCAGCGGGCTGACAGGGGCTGCGCCGCTGTGGTCGGAATACATGCAGGCGATCTATGCCGACTTCGAGCTGGTGGGCGCGCTGTCCAGCAATGGGGCGCAGCCGCCAACGACGTTTATCCAGCCGCCGGGCCTGGCACAGCGTTCCTTGTGCGCTTTGGCGGCTGTTACGCCTGGAGCAGCCGACTGCGCGGCGACGGGCAGCGAATGGTTCTTACAAGCGGGGGGAGATGGCATATATCCCACGCCCACGCCTACGCAGGACCCAGCCGATGCGCGCGTCGTCTGGGAACAGATAGAACCGGCAGTGTGGCGGGCGCCAGCAGTGGCTTTGCCGCCGCTGCCGCCGGAAATAGTGGCCGCCGCAACCGCGGATGAAGATGAATTGCCGCCGCAGCCGTTTTGCCACTTTGCGGCAGGTACAGAAGCAGCGCTGCTGCCGCCAGACGCGCTGCCGCAGTTATTCTTAAGCGCGCCGCGCAATCAGGAAAGTCTGAAAGGGGCGTATGAGTGGGCGGCAGCGAATGGGGTGGTGGTGATGCCGGCATCCCCCTGCACCGACGAACTCTTAGCCCAGGCGCGCGACCCCAACGTTCCCGCCATCTGGCGCATCACCAGCCCGAAGGCTGGCGACGAAGTCAGCGGCATTCTGCCCATCCTGGGCACGGCTGATTTCGACCCGGCCAT
>JAGVTM010000664.1 GCA_019136785.1 Chloroflexota bacterium
TCCCACGGCGGTTCTTGTTCGATGCTGCCCTGAATATACTGGTGTTCCCCGTTGGTATCCACGTGCGCAAACAGAGCCAGCAGCTCTTCGTCGCTGCCATCTTTCAGCAGTCGGTTCCCCAGGCCATCGTCCACGGCGGCCATAGCCCGCAGGAAGAGGGTCACGGGTACAGTGCGTTTGCGGTTAAATTTGACGGTCAGATAGTCCGTCTTGCGCGTTTCAAACTCCATCCAGGCGCCCCGATCAGGGATCAGTTTGCCCATAGCCAGCGGGCGTCCGGTAGCGCGTTCTTCCTGGATTTCAAAGTACGCGCCGGGCGAGCGAATAAGCTGGCTGACCACGACGCGCTCGGTGCCATTGATGATAAAAGTGCCGGCGCCCGTCATCAAAGGGAAATCCCCCATGAAAATGTCTTGCACCACGGGCTGGTCAATATCCGTGCTGTACAGCAGCACTTTGACGGACAGAGGCGCAGCGTAGCTCATATCGCGCTCTACGCATTCTTCCACGCTGTACTTTGGCTCGCCAAACCAATACTTCAGGTCAAATCCCTCAACCTCAGGCAGGCTGCAAGGGAAGTACAGGCGCAGATTCCCATTGTAGCTGGTAATGGGCGAAATCTCCTCGAACAGTTCTGCCAGGCTTTCCTCCCGAAAGGTCGTGAATGACTCCAACTGAACGTCTATCAGGCGCGGCAGATCTAGCGGGTCTTTGGTACGTGCGTAGCTCTTGGTAAAAGTCTGAGGCATGTGCGTTTCACCTGCTCCTAAAATTAAAGGGGGTTACGGCCAACAAAACCTATGGCTGAATCTTACTACACAAAAGGGTGCAACCTATCCGGTGCACCCGCTGCAATGAGTGAGTTCATGTCCATGCGCGCGCCATTATGCCGTCAAAGAAATGCACAATGATGCGAACCTACATTATAGCAATAGGGGAACGGTTTGTCAACCCCTGGTACACGCGCAAAATCGTCTGGCTGGCGGCGCTCCAGCTAAATTTCTCCCTGGCCCGCTGCTGCAGCGCCTGCCCCACCACCTGGCGGCGCGCCGGATCGGCGCACAAAGCCAGAATAGCCTGCGCCAACCCATCTATATCCCCCACTGGCACATACACCCCCCATTCCCCCAGATACTCCCGGTGCACGCGGGTGTCATAAGCCACCACAGGCTGCGCCAGAGCCATGTAATTCAACACTTTACCGCTGCCCTCGGTCATGGACATCTTCGGCGAAACAGCCACGTCCCCGATAGACAGAAAGCCCGGCGCATCCCGATAATAATCTACCCGTCCCGTGAACGTCACGTGGCTGGCTACCTCCAGGTCATGAGCCATCGCCTGATAATGATCCACGTTGGGAAAACCCATGATCAGGAAGTGAATGTCGCCCCCGCTTTGCTTGAGCCGCGCTGCCGCTTGCAGCAGGTGCTCCGTGCCTTGATAATCCGCCAACAGCCCCAGATAAGCCACCACCGGGCGCTCAGCCGGAATGCCCAGTTGCTGCCGCAGTTGCTGTTTCTGCGCCGTTGTGAAACGCGCCGGGTCAAACTGCTCCAGATTGGCGCAGTCCGGCAGCGGGTGAATGATACGCGCCGGCACCTGGAACTGATCTATTAGCAAATCCTGGGCGCGCAGCGAACTGGTCAGCACCGCGTCTGGCAGGCGGCTGGCAATCACCTTCTCCAACCGGAACGCCCACGGATACAGCCCGCCTTCGGGGTTGAGGAAATGGTGGTCTACCATCTCCCCCGTCAGACTCCCCTGGAAATCAAACACCAGCGGTTTACGCCATAGCTTTGCCAGCAGCCAGCCAATCAGCGCCCCTTCGTGCATGTGCCCATGCACGATATCCGGTTTGACCTGCCCCATGACGCGCAGCGCTGTCGCCGCCAGATAGACGTCAAACGCCAGCTTATGCCGCGAGGAGCCGACTTCGTAGCTGGCGTGCCAGGGCAGGGCGCGCGTGCGGTGAATGGTCAGCCCCGGCACGTCCTTGCCCTGAAAGTAGGTGACGATGGTCACCTGATGCCCCAGCCTTTGCAGCCCGCGCGCTTCTTCCAGGATGCGAATGTGTCCGCCGTAGTCGGCAAAAAAGGAGGTGGGGGCCACCATCAGAATATTAAAACGAGTTGCTGGCATGGCTGATGGCGGCGCTCTACCTGTCTTTTTGCGGCCGGCGGCTGCCCAACAGGCGTTCCCGGATGGTCAGTGGATCGGCGCTTTCGATAGGCAGTTCCTGCCAATCATTGCGCGCCCGCTGCTGCAGCCATTCGGCGCGCGCCGCCGCCAACTGCTCCAGCGTGGCGGTCAACACTTCCGTTTCTCCCTCATAAAGCTGGCGGCGCAGCGCGCGCAGTTCGCCCATGAGACTGTCCAGCCAGCGCAGGGCAGCCGTTTTGTTTTGCGCCGCCAGGTAGCCCAGGTCAGGCTGCTGCAGCGCCGCCGTGCTCAGAGCAAACTCGGGCCCGGCAAAGCGCAGCATGTCCCGCCAGCCGGCAGCCTGGCTGACCGCCCGGAACAGCGCCGCCGCCAGCAGCCCCGGCGCTGTCTCCAGCCCTTGTTCCAGGCTATCATATTCATCGGGGTTGAGGAAATAAGGCTGCGCCCCCAGCAGCAAACCCAGATTGACGGCGGTCTCTACGGCTTTCTCTTCAGCCTGGGCTGCCGGCATTAAACACATCACCGACTGTCGAAACAAATCTGGCGTAGCCGCCTCCAACCCCGTGCGCCCATCCGCCAGGGCGCTGGCAGCCAGCGCTGGACGCACCCCCACATAATGCCCCTGCCGCAAATACGCCTCCGCCCATTTCTGCCCCTGCCCCTTGCTTGCCGAACTGTCCAGCACCAGCGTGTGCGCCTGAACATCTTGCCCAATCTGGCGCAGCGTTTGCTCCAGGTCAGATGCCGGCACAGCCAACACCACAATATCCGCCTCCGCCACCGCGCTGATTAGATTCCAGCGACTTTCATCCACAATCCCCCGCTGCTGCGCCTCCTTCCCCAGCTGCTCATCCCTATCAAAACCTAGCACCCTTAACTTCAACTCCGGTCGTCTCAGCACCAACCCCATCGAAGCGCTAACCCGATTCAGCCCAACCAATACCACCGTTTGTGCACGCATAATAAAATCCCCTATCTCACGTGGCGCGGGCATCTTGCCCGCAGCATCCTGCCCGCCCCATCCTGCCCGCCCCATCTTGCCCGCCCCATCTTGCCCAAAAAATCTGCGAAATCCCATCTAATCTGCGTCATCTGCGTTCTATCCCTTTCCGCGTCATCTGCGTTCTATCCCTTTCCGCGTCATCTGCGTTCTATCCCTTTCCGCGTCATCTGCGTTCTATCCTTTCTGCCCAATCTGTGTTCTCCTAAGGCGCTACCACAGCTTCCCCCAACGACACCCACACCCCCTGCGCCGTAATTCGTTCATCCAGAATAGGCAGCGGGCGCTGGCTAAAAGCGTCATAAATCCGCAGCAGCGCCTCCACGCTTTGCCCCGGCGTCGCCGCCGTCGCCGTTTGCAGCACATGCGGATCGCGCACCAGGCTGCCCCGTATCCATTTTAAGGTGGGGATGCCCCCCAATGCCGGCACGCCATCCGCCAAATCCCACCACGCCCAATGAAACCCATCCGCCTCATACCCCACCAGCCGCACCGACACCACCAGGTCCCGCTGCACCACCCCCTGGCTGCGGAAACGCGGCGCCGCTGTCACCGCCTGCCCTGGCAACAACGCCGCATCCGCCGCCAGCCCGCCCCCAATCCACACAATCCCCTGCCCAAACGGTACATAATGCTGCCCATCCGGCGGCTCCAGGCGCAGCGACAGCCACCGCCCCCAGGGCCCAAACCACACCGGCAGCCCCGGCTCCTGCGGATTCACATTCTCCCGCACTTCCGTCTGGAATCCCTGATCCGTCTGCCAGTGCAAATAAAGGCGACTCTGCCCCGGCAAAGTCGTATCCCAATCATACCCCACCAGCCGCAGCAGCGGCCGCCCGCTGGGCGCCGTGCGGTAAACCGGATGCGCCGTATAAGGCGCTTGCTGGCTGGCCGTCAGCATCACCGTGGCCATGGCCACAGCCGGTTCCGCCGCCCCGCCCGCGCCCAGCAAGATCGTCATCTCGCCGGGCGTGCTGCCTGGGCGCGTCGTCAACCGGAACTGGGTCAACGTAATCCCCTCCGCCGCCGCCGTCGCCGTCTCATCTGCCTGCGCGACCAGACCGCTCCACTCCTGCACCCCATGCGCATACAGCGCCAGCGGCGTCGCCGCGCTGCCCACGGGCGACCAGGCTGCCGTCAACACAATTTCCTGCCCCACCGTCGGCGTAGGCGGGTGCAAAACATACCCCAGAAAATGCGCGTTCCCCAGGCGCAAATCCAGCGGCTTGAAGGATGGCGGCAGGCTGGCGCGCGGCGTCTGCCGGAACCAGAAAGCCTCGCCCATAGGCTCCGGCGGCGGCAGTTCGGCGTAGGCGGCCGCATCATACCAGGTGGCAATTACCTCGCGCCCGCCCGCCAGTTCTACCTGAATCTGGCTGGCCCACGTCTGCGCATACGCTTCTCCTCCTGGCGCAACGTAGCGTATGCTTAAATCCGGTCGCTGCCCTGACACTTCCTGGCTGTACCACAGCGGCGTCGCCCAATGCCAATTCGCCAGCACCACGCTGCCAGGCGGCGCATTTTCCAGGATATTATTCGCATAGCCAACAGTATCCACAGAGGGATCAACGGCAAAGCTGCCATAATGCTGCCACGCCTGCCCGCCGCCCGCCAGGAACAGCCCCGCCGCCAGCGTCGCCCCCGCCGCCTGCTGCCAGGAGCGCGCGCCGTTGGGAATAAACCTGAGAGCGCAGCCACAAAAAAGGGCCAGGGGGATAGTTGCCGGCATCATATACTCCACCGTCTGCGGCGCGCGATAAACTGCCGTGACCAGCGTGTGCAGCAAAAAACTGCCCCCAAGCGCCAGCGCCAGCCGCCCGTTCTGCCGCGCCAGCCACAACAGCCCCAACGCCATGCCCGCCAGCAGCCACGGCGAAAACTGAAAAGCCAGCACATTCCCCATCACGCCCAACCGCTGCCCCAAAACCGCCGGCTGGCGAAAATAAAAGAAGTCGCCCGCAAAACCCCGCGCCAACACGTGCTGCCAGAAACCATCCCACGTAGCCAGATCGGTCGGCGCGCCCCACGCCCCGGCCGCGCCCCGCAGCGGCAGATACAACAGCGGCAGCATCCCCGCCAGGGCCGCCGCCGCCAGCGGCAGCCAGCGCCGCGTGCTGCTGCGCACTCCTGGCATCCACCACCAGACACAGATGACCCACACCAGACCCATAAACACCAGCGAAGCGTGATGCGTGACCCCCAGGCTGAGGAGGAACGCCAGCAGCAGCAGCGCCCGCGGCATCCGCGCCCGCGGCAGCCGCGCCGCGGACGGGTCCTGGCGCAGTTGCCCTTCCAGCCGGATCAAGGCGTACAGCGCAGCGGCGGCAAAAAACGCCGTCAGGCTGCGCACGTTTGCCATGCCCGCCTGCGCCCAAAAAGTGGTAGACGTGCCCAGCGCCAGGCCAGCCAGCAGCCCGCTGCTCTTCCACCCCGTCAGTTCCACTGCGCTCAAATACACCAGCGCCAACGTGGCCGCGCTGATCAACCCAGACAACCAGTTGACGCGGTAAGCGATAGATGCGCCCAGAGGCACTTGCCCCGCCACGTACCCCAACATCGTATACAGCGGAAACCCCGGCGGATGCGCCACGCCCAACCGGGCGGCGACTAATTGGAATTCCCCGTTATCTGCTGGTAAAATACCGCTGGCGGTGGTCTGGCTGTATAGGAAAAGGGCGGCGGCGAAAACGCCGGCAGCCCCCCACTTAACCGCCAGCCAGGCAGGCCACTTGAACGGTCCATTAAAAACAAACAACAACAGCGCCCCCGCCGCTGCCAGCGCCGCCACGCGCGGATCCGGTTCCCCGTAAAAAACGTACCCCGCCAGACCCCAGGCAGGCCACGTCTGGCGCAGCGGCAGACGGTATGCCAGCCAGCCCGTCAGCAGCAGCAAGCCCAAAACGGCTGCCCATCCAGGCGCATATACCCACTCCGCCAGCAGCCGCCCGCCATACAAACTGGCTGCCAGCGCCGGGCTGAGTCTGCCGGCAGCCATAACCAGTTTGTGTGGCGATCTGCCGGCCCATTGTCTGGCGCGTCCTTGCATAACGCGCCATTATACCCAAAGCTTCGCCAGCTTCCACCGTAACGCGATTTTCCAAAATCGCATCTGACCACTCACCACTCGCCACTCACCACTATTTTCGAAGGAGAAACCCAAATGGAACAAAAGAACCCCCGCAACCCCCAACAACCCGCCGACGACGACAAACACAAAAGCGCCTATGAACTTTTAGAGCGGCAGCGCGCCGAACGTGCCGCCAAAGAAAAGGAAGCCGAAGCGGCGCAAAGCAAAGCCTACGACCTGTTGGAACGCCAGCGCGCCGAACGCGCCGCCGCCGCAGCCGCCGCTGAAGCCGCCGCCCAGGAGGCGGCTGCCCAAAAAGCTGCTGAAGAAGCCGCCGCTGCCGCCGCTGCCGAAGCTGCCGCCGCTGAGGCTGCCGCTGCCGCCGCCGCGGCTGCCTTTATCGCCACCCACACCGTCGTCTCTGGCGACACCTTGAGCGGCATTGCCCTCAAATACTACGGCTCCGCCGCCCGCGACAAATGGATGGCCATCTACGAAGCCAACAAAGAAATCATCGGCAGCAACCCCGGCATGATCCGCGTCGGTCAGGTCTTCCAGATCCCGCGCCTCAACTAAGCCAGGCCCTTCGTCCTCTCCGAAAAGCCCCCTTCCCCTCTGGGGAAGGGGGTTGGGGGATAGGGGCTATCTCCCAACCCTACATCCCCAAACCCGGTCGTAAGCGACATGGCTGAATCCGTGCGCACCGAACTGCATACGGCCCTGGAAGATTTCCAACGCGCCCGCCGCCGCGCCTTCTTACAGGACATTGCCGGCTGGCTGATGGGCCGCCCCACCCAACTTCTCTCCTATGAAGACGTGCGCCCCCTGGTAAACATGCAAGGCGTCACCCCCCGCGGCTTGCAAGAAGTTTCCCTGGACGCCATTGTGGGCAGCGTCGGTCGCTACGAGGACTTCACCCGCACCTTCCTGCCCCGCGCCACCAGCGACGCCCAACGCTGGGCCAGAGTGCGCGTCGCCGTCAGCGAAATGGCTGGCTTGCCCCCCGTCGAACTCTACAAAGTAGGCGACGCCTATTTTGTGCTGGACGGCAACCATCGCGTCTCCGTGGCCCGTGAGATTGGCGCTAAAACCATTTCCGCCTACGTCACCGAGGTCAGCGTCAAACTACCCGTTTCCACCGCAGACAGCCCGGATGAGCTGATCTGTAAGGCGCGCTACGCCGAATTTTTGAGCCGCACCCAACTGCAGCAAACCCGTCCAGACGCAGACTTACAGATGACAGCCTGTGGGCAATACCGTCTGTTGGAAGAACAGATCGAGGCGCAGCGGCAGCGGTTGAGCCAGACCCTGCCCACGCCAGCCACCACCCCGCAGGCGGCCATCGTCTGGTACGATACCGTGTACACCCCCATCCGCGACATGATTCGCGAGCAGGGCGTCTTGCGCGATTTTCCGCGGCGCACCGAAGCCGACCTGTACGTCTGGCTGGTGGAACACCAGCAGGAACTGCAAGAGAGACTGGGCTGGCAGATTGACGCCGGCATTGCCGCCCAAGACCTGGCAGCGCAGCAGGGCAGCCACAGCCACGGCGTCATGACGCGGCTGCGCCGCGCCGCGCCCGCATTAGCCCCTGGCCAATGGCGGCGCGAACGCCTCTCCGTCCGCCGCCGCCAACGCCTGTTTGCCGATGTGCTGGTGCCGCTGCCCGCATTACCCTCCACTCCCGATCCGGAACCCTGGCCCGCCCTCACCCAGGCCCTCCTGGTGGCCCAGCGCGAATCCAGTATGCTGCACGGCTTGCACGTCCTGCCCGCCGCGGACGAGGCGACGGCAGACGCGGCAGCCGAAATCCGGCAGCGCTTCCTGCATAGCTGCCAGGCAGCCCACATCCCCGCCGACTTTGCCCTGGAAACGGGCGAAATTGCCCGCCACATCAGCCAGCGCACCCGCTGGATTGACCTCGTCGTCATCAACATGGCATACCCCCCCGCCGCCCAACCGCTGGCCCGCCTGGCTTCCGGCTTTCACGCCATTGTGCAGCAAACCCGCCGCCCCATCCTGGCCGTGCCCCGCAGCGGCGTCTCCCCTTTGCAGCGCGCCTTGCTGGCTTACAACGCCACCCCCAAAGCCGACGAAGCCCTCTTCCTGGCGGCTTACCTGGCGCAGCGCTGGCGCATCAGCCTGGTCGTCGTCATTGTGGCGGAGGACGAAACCTCCCTGAACCAGACAACTTCCCGCGCCGGCGCCTACCTGCGCCAGCGCGCTGTTTCCGCCCTCTTTGTGCCCCAAACCGGCGCCGTCGCCCCCGCCATCCTGCAAACCGCCGCCGCCCAACAGTGCGACTTCATCATCATGGGCGGCTACAGCTACGCCCCGCCCCTGGAACTTGTCTTCGGCAGCGCCGTCAACCAGGTCCTCCGCCGCGCCCCCTGCCCCATCCTCATCTGCCGCTAACCTCCCCATTAACCATTCACCAATTCACGAATTCATTATTAATTGTTAATTCCCCCCTCCTATGAACCCCTTCACCCGCTTCCTCTCCCGCCATCTCCACGACCCCTCCCTTACCGATTTCATCGCCCACTGGGACCGCCTGGAGCGCCTGATCATCGCCGTCTACAAACGGCAGCAGGCCCTCCCCGCCGATGAAGCCGAATGGAGCGCCATTCGCCCCTGGCTGCTAACCCACTACCCCCGCTGGCAGCCCGCCTTAGCCGCCTTTTGGCCCCAAACCCGCGCCGGCGGGCAACCCACCGCCGCCGACCCCTTCGCCGCCCTGCTCGCCCCCGACCGCGCCGCCACCTTCATCCACAACTGGCCCGCCCTGCAAACCCTCCCCGCCGCCCGCGAAGCCCTCAACCAACTCCTCCAACAAAAAACTGTCCCCCCGTAACCAGTGTCATTCCGACGAGTCTTCGAGGAGGAATCCCTCTCACTTAGTGATCGTCCAGAATTTAGTTCCCCCCAAGATTGGTTCATTCTTAGAGAATGAACCAATCTAAAAATTACTTCCCGTTCCGGAGTGGAGGCTTCAGCCGGCTGAAGCCTCCACTCCAGAAATAAGTTCGTAGTAACCGCTTTAGCCGTCCAAACCGCTAAACTTGTGCTGAGCGTAGTCGAAGGTGCGGTTACTACAAACCCCAATCGCCAGGTTATTGACGGACAGTTACCTACAAATCTCCGCGCCCTCCGCGTCTCCGCGCGAACCTATCTTGAGGCCCCCCAAAAAAAACCTTTGCGCCCTTCGCGTCTTAGCGGTAAATTATCTTTTCTCTTCGCGGTAAACCCGGTTATTGAGGTGTCTAATGAAGGATGAAACATTGGCTGCCGCTTATGGCGGCGAGGGCTGGTCGCCGCGGCGGCAGACGCTGCGGCAGGAACTTGGCGGCCTGTGGGCCCCTTATAGCGTGAGCAACGAGTGGGATCCGCTGCGCGCCGTCCTGCTGCATGAACCCGGCGCAGAATGGGACAACCTGACCAACGCCGACGCCGCCCAAATGCTGTCCCTGCCCGACCCCGCCATTGCCCGCGCCCAGCACCAGGCGTTAGCCGCCGCCTACGCCGCCGCCGGCGTAGCCGTCCATTACATTGAACCGTTGCAAACCCCGCCCCCCAACCTCCTCTTTGCCGCCGACCTCTTTTTCATGACCCCCGAAGGCGCCATCCTCGGTCGCCCCGCCTCCACCGTCCGCGCCGGCGAAGAGCGCTGGGTGGCGCGCCGCCTGGCTGACCTGGGCGTGCCCATCCTGCGCGCCGTGCGCGGTGACGCCGTCTTTGAAGGTGCGGACGCTATATGGCTGGATGCCCAAACCGTGCTGTTGGGGTTGGGCCGCCGCACCAACGCCGCCGCCGCGGCGCAACTGGCGGTGACGCTGGCGGAATTGGGCGTCGGCGTGATTCAGACACAACTGCCATCAGACGCTATGCACCTGATGGGGCAGTTGCGCCTGGTAGATGGCGACCTGGCTTTGACTTGGCCCCGCCGCCTGGCTGACAACGCCCTGACCGCCCTGCGCGCCCGCGGCTACCAGATTGCCTTCATCCCCGACGAAATGGAAGCCGCCCACCGCGGTGCCCTCAACGTGGTCACGTTAGCTCCCCGCCAGGTGCTCATGCCCACCAATTGCCCTCACACCCAACAGTTCTACGAAGCCCACCACATCGCCTGCCACACCACCCCCATCCCCGAACTCCTCAAAGCCGCCGGCGGCATCGCCTGCATGACGGGCATCCTCTGGCGCACCCCCTCGTAGGGGCGTATCGCATACGCCCAATCGCCCAACCCCCTCCCATTGTCATTCCGAGTCCTGAGCTTGTCGAAGGAAGCGAGGAATCCCTACCACGCTGGCAGACCACTGTGAGCGGGATTCCTCAGGCTGTCGCTTTCGGAATGACATTGCATCAGAACTGTAACCCAGACTGGAGCAGTCTCTTTGGACATTGAGAAAATAATCAGGTAATCCCGTCTCTGTTGCCAGGGAAGGGGTAATGTAGGGCGAGGGGCGCGCAGCGCCCCTCGCCCTCTCCGAAAGCCCCCTTCCCCCTTTAGGGGGAAGGGGGTTGGGGGATGGGGGTCTGCCTCCCTCTGTTTACCGGATTATTTTCTTGAACCTCAATCAGACTGCTCCAGTCTCTTTGGCTACAGGGGATTGGCGGCAAACAGCTTTTGCCTTAACCTCCAGGTATCCCCATAACGCACATGGTTAATCCACCCCTGCACGCTGGCGTCCAGTTCCGCAAACGAAATGCGCTTCTCCTGGTATAGCGTGATGTTCTCCGCCAGCCGCCGCCGGAATTGGATGCCATTTCGCCTTTTTAGACGGCGGTGCGTCGGGTAGACGACAAAACCCAACCAGGGAATGCCTGACGTCGTAGGCAGCGTTTGCCCGCTCTTTTCATGCAGCGTCAACCGCAGCCGGGCTAGAAAATCTATCAGCCGCGCTCGCCACTCTTTCAACTGCCGCTTGCTGTCGCTGAACAGGGCAAAATCATCCACATAGCGCAAATAGGCGCGGCAGCCGAGTTCGCGCGTCACAAACCAGTCCAGCGGGTTGAGGTAGCAGTTACTCCAAAACTGGCTGGTCAGGTTGCCGATGGGCAGCCCGCGCGGGCGCAGCGCCGCCAGCAGGGAGTCGCCAGGAAAGTAAACCATGTTGTACTCCTGCGCCAGCACGCCCTCGCCGCTGCCTAAAATGACCTCAATGAGCCGCTGCACGCTTTCATCTGGCAGCCAGCGGAATAGCTCCTGTTTTAGAATAGCGTGGTCCAACGACGGGAAATGCTGCACAATGTCCAGCCGCAGCACGTAAGGATACGCCCGCGCATACGCTTGCAGTTGGTCAATCGCCTGATGCGTGCCTTTGCCCTGGCGGTTGGCGTAGCTGTGCGGGTGGAACCGCGCCTCAAAAATCGGCTCAATGACGTTGCACAGGGCATGGTGCGCCACCCGGTCGCGGAAGGGGGCGGCGCTGATGCGCCGCCGCTTCGGTTCGTGAATGAAAAAATGCTGGTACGCCCCAGGCTGGTAGACGCCTGCGGCTAAATCTGCCTGAAGTGACAACAGGCGGTCGGCTATGTTAAACTCAAAGGCCGCGGCGGACGGCTTGCCCCGTTTGCCCCGCGCCGCTTTGCGGTACGCTTCCAGTAAATTGGCCCAGGTAATCACCCGAGGAAACAACATGTCGTCAGAAATGGTCATTTTCACCCGTACTTATGATTTGCTCAACTGGCTGCTGCCCAAGAGCGAACGCTTTCCCAAACTGTACCGCGGCACGGTGACGCAGCGGCTCATGAACGCCGCCCTGGATTTGC